>JBMYVD010000029.1:0-19415 GCA_049606035.1 Candidatus Poseidoniaceae archaeon
CAACCGAGTCATTTAGGTGTAGAATTTTCCGGTGACTTTCTCCAGGGGTGCCGACATCGGTTGTAGAATTTCTAAAACACGAGTGGTCCATGTCAATTCCAGTATCAGCAACAGCGATTACAACACCTGAACCATCCAGAAGAGCAAGAGGTGATTCCTCTTCCACTCCCATGACGTTTGAGGACCCTAAAACAGGGCTAACAGAGCAGATTACTAATCCTAAAATTAGCAACACTGCGCCTCGCATATTCACCCTGATAATACTCCAACGGTTGAAGATTTACACATACGGCTTCGCGACGGCGCGTTTAAGACACGTTCACAGGTCGGCGGAAACATGCAAGCCTTCCGTATATCCGGCACAGCACCATTTGGCAGCCAGAGACAAAAGTTTAGCATGGACATTGTAGCAAGTTCATCAGATGACGCAGAGCACCGCTGCTACTCTATCATTGGTTCACGCCACAAGGCAAACCGCCGTACAATCAAAATCGAATCTGTTCAAGAAATCGATCCTAGGACATCTAGCGAGCCAATGGTCCAGAACGCTTTCAGAGACCAAATTGAAGCAGCTGGCGGCCCTATTGCACCTCAAGAAGAAGAGTGAGCAGCAATCGCCGGGTTCTTCACACAGGGCCCCTTCGCATTAGGTGAGCGAGATGGTCGATTCAAACGAATTACAGAGATTGGCCCGACTTGTCGATATGAATAAACAAAGACTCGATGAGATTAATCAACAAATCGAGAGAATCGAAGTTGTTCAATTAGAACACGACGATACAAGAAGGGCTTTGTCAGCATTATCTGGAGGAAAGAGCGGACATATCACCCTAGGAGCCGGCGTTATGGTCCCAATTCCTAGCAATGCAACTACAATCGTAGACCTCGGAAGCGGAGTTTTTGGAGAAAGGTCTCCCGATAGCGCAAAAGAATTGGTTTCCAAGAGGCTTGAAGACCTTACAGAGCTAAAGTCACAATTTGAAGCAGACGCTGCCATGTTAACTCAGAGAATCGAAGAGTTGGCGACCACTTTCGAAAAAGCCGCACAAGCGATGACAGAATCAAACCAAGAAACAGAGGTAGAAACTCCAAAGCCTGAAGAAAAACCTTCCAGGCGAAAGAGAAGGGGATTCGGTGGCGAGTTAACCCTCGACGATTAGGTGGTATGAATGGGTCTGTTCGATAAATTCCGAAAAAAGGTCAGAGACGCAGCCTCTGAGGTAGATACGGATTCTCTCTCAGCGGAGGAAGGTAGCGATGAAGCGCTTGAAGCTCTTTCACATCAGGAGAAAATGGCTCAAAGCGAGTCACAACATAAGGAAATTCTAGCAAGCAGAACACACCATCCTGCTCACAAAACACAACCTGATTTTGGAGAAGAGGAAGAAGAATGGGAAGATTTTGACGATGAAGAAGACCTTTCTCTACCATCAAATAGCGATGATGAGTGGGATGATTGGGAAGAGGAGGAAGAATACACTCTTCCCACAAAACTAACTCGTAAAGAGAAGAAAATTCTCGCTAAAGCGGCTAAGAAAGAAGCCTCTAGAGTAAAAGCCCAACAAAAAGAAATGAAGAAAAGAGGCGCTAAAGAAGTCAAGAGATTAGCAGGGTCGAAAGTAGACCTTCACATGATGAGGACCACAACAGGAAGGCAACTTGTTGAGGTTAAAGCAGCGCCAACAGGTGGAATCGGAACCATCGAAGATGAGGGGATAACCATCGATTTAGGAGGCGGTGTTGTCGAATCTGGTGGCCGAATAATCAAAGAAAGCGAAGCACTGAACAATCTGATGGAAGAATTGGAATGGATTATGCTAGAATCCGACATATCTTCTGATGCAGTTACTGCTGTAATGGGCGCTTTAAGGCGAAATCTAATCGGACAGCGATTGCGCAAAGGCGCAGATCTCTCAAAGGTACTTGAGGCGAGCCTAAAGAGGGCACTCAGAGGAATTTTGAACGCCGGATATTGGGACTTTTACGCCTCGATTCAGAGCTTTATCGACAAAGGAGACACACCTGCTGTAATTATGTTCGTCGGAGTTAACGGAACTGGTAAAACCACTACCGTAGCAAAGGTTGCTCACAATTTACAGAAGCGTGGCTTGTCCGTCATAGCCGCTGCAGGGGACACCTTCAGGGCAGGAGCAATCGAACAACTCGAGACTCACTGTGAAAGATTAGGCATTCGCTGTGTATCTTCACAAAGAGGCGGAGATAGCGCAGCAATCGCCAGAGATGCGGTGGAATCAGCAAGAGCGAAGAACATCGATGTGGTCTTGGTTGACACAGCAGGTAGAATGCAAAACAAATCCAACTTAATGGCCGAACTTGAAAAGGTCCGCAGGGTTGCAAACCCTCACCTAACACTGTTCGTGGGCGATGCTCTAGCGGGCAATGACGCAGTGGACCAAGCAAAGAATTTCCAACAAATGCTGAAATTCGATGGAGCGGTTTTGACTAAGTTGGACACCGATGCTAAGGGTGGTGCCGGACTATCTATTGCTCACGCAACAGGGCAACCAATCGTATTGTGCGGAGTTGGTCAAGAGTACGACGATCTAATGCAATTTGACCCAGATTGGTTATTGCAACAATTATTCGAGTGAGTGGTTATTGTGACGCAAGAGTTCTTTGATGACGAAAATAGCGCACATCTATTCCAACTTATTCACATGTTACAAAGAAGCGCAATGATGCATATGGGAATGCTCCAAGACAGTGAGGGAAGAGTCCATTACAATCTTGGAGAAACAAAAGCAGCAATCGATACACTATCGATGTTGAAGGCAAAAATGACAGGGAATTTAACACCAAAAGAGAGCACAATGCTGAACGGGATAATTTCCGAACTTCAGTTACAATTTGTCAAAGCACCATCTAGGCAAAGAGCGCTTGAAGACCAGGTTGCAGAATCAGAAGCTGTCAGAGAGACATTCACCAACCCACAAGAAGGACCATCGGAAATTATTGCAGATGAGGAAGAATGACCTCTTTTGCCGCTTTTATCCGGTTGATTCATTTGTGTGAAGTCTTACGAGTGGGTGTTACGTATGGTTAGAGTAACCGATGTTGAAGATGAGGAAGCACCAACAGTGCTTATCGTTGACAACAACCAAATGTCCCTACACAGACTAACCAATATCTTCCGTCAGAGAGAATTCAATGTAGTCACCTGCGAAGACGGTGACAGAGCCGTTGATGAATACATTCGTCTAGACCCAGAATTGGTTGTTTTATCTCTAGATATACCTTCTATGGATGGGCACTTAGCTGCACTCGAAATGCGTGAACACGGGAAAGATTGCAGAATTCTATTCTCAGCACCAAAGCGCCAAGCACAACTTGCACAAGATGCAACACACTCTGCTGGGGCAATTGGCTGGGTTGAAAAGCCGATTACTGCAGCAGCAATCGACTCGATTTGGAGTTTGGTTCTTGGGCCAATTCCTGATGCTCCGGGACTGGAAGACTTAGACACAATCCACCCTGTTGAAGAGATGATTGAAGTCGAAAAAGACGAGGGCCCAATGCCACTCCCTCTTCCCGATATTGCACCGATGGCGTTACCAATTAACCCATTACCCGTTGAAGCGAGGACTCCAGCCAAGAAATCGAGCAAAGCAAAACGTCTGTTGATCGTACTGGTAATTTTCAGTGGCTTGGGGGCTGCTGTTTGGTATGCATGGTCGAATGGACTGATTTGACCTGCTGATGCATACCAACAGGTATCAAAGCAATACGCCCGTCTGGTAATTGTTGTCGAATGTAGCCTTGTTGATTGAATGGGATTTGTTGAGGTGCCACTTTCTCAACTCTACTTCCTGCCGGCGCTCTAATCACTTCTGAGACTTTGTAATTGGACGATGTTAACAATTCCATGTCTCCAACAGCAAGTTTTGAATCAAGCAATCTATTACTATTCCAGAAATTCCAGACCAACCATCCTATGCCAATAGCGATTGGACCCCCGACTACAATAGCGACAATTAAACTCATGATTCTCTCTCGATTAATGCATTCCAAGACGCTTCAGCATACGCTTTAGCAGCGGACGCAGGGTCATCTGCTCGATGAATGCCGCTTCCTACAATAATACAATCAGAACCGGCAAGAACAGCATCTCTTGGGTCACCATATCTTTGACCCATTTCTCCATCCCCGACGGCTAGGTTAACTCCAGGAGTCCAAATCATCTTCTGTTTACCAACTTTGGCTCGCAACTCACTCAATTCCTCCGGCCGTGAACCATTTCCAATGAAACCAAACACCCCTGAATGTTCTCTGCCTTTGGCGACCACTTGGTCGGTGTAATCAGGATTAAGCAAGTTACCACGACTAGACATCTGGGCAAGCAATAGCACACCCCCAACTCGCCCTACATCACTCCATCCAGCTTGTAGGCCGTCGACGATATCGGGTCCACTAATCAGATGAGCAGTGACCAAGTCTGCCCACTTTCTCGGCTCGTAAATTCCAGCCATTTGAGAACGGCTGATTTTCCCAATATCGGCGAATTTCCTATCTTCGAAAATCAACAAGTCCGCATCGTTTGCCGCAGAACAAAATTTGGCCCAATTTTCAGGAGTCCAATCATCTACTAAGTCGACGTGAGTCTTTAGAGCAGCGACATGTGGCCCCACAGCATCGATTAAATCGAACAATCCAGCCATTGTATTCCGGTCTGCGGCTAGGCAAACAAGCGATTTTTTTCTGGCGGCCACTTCCATGTATTTTCTTGCGATCTCTGATGTTGAGTTAGCCCAACGCTCTCCCCAAAACTCGCTCGCCATCAGATTGCCCATTGTTAGGACGTGTGTCAATCTTGCGCCTTGACGGAGTTAACCGAATCGACCAGAGTAGTTACCACATCATAGTTGGCCAAATCGAGTGTTGAAAATGAATCTTCAACATCATAATCAACATGAGTGCCTAGACTACCCTTCAATTGCTTAACCGATAATTTCGGATGGAAAATCGCTAGAATGTAAGCTAAGGTTGATGGCAATTTTCTCGTTGCGTACTTCTTTGGCAAATTCTTTGTTAGGGTTTGACCGATTTCTCTCATCCACATTCCTTCTTTGTGAATTATGTATCTTTCACGGTCAACACCTTTCTCTAACGCGTTGACGTGGGCGATTGCAACATCTCTAACATCTACGAAATTAATGTGAACATCTAGTACAAACGGAGGGCCTTTGATGAAGTGCTTTAGGTACGACATTGAACCTTCAAGGTGCCTTTTGTGCAATATGGGCCCAAATACGATAGATGGGTGTATAGTTACCAATCTGACATCCCTATCCTTTGCCCATTCTCTCATGATTCGCTCAGCTTCTGCCTTTGCAAAACCGTAGGCATTTCTCGTCTCTGAAGCATCATCACACCAATCATTTCTTGAGAAAGTCTTGCCGTTTTCGTATTCGGTTGAGCGAATTGCAGCAACAGATGACGTGTGAATAATTCTCTTGACTCCCTCCATTACACTGCAAAGGTTTTGCACACCAATTACTGAAGGGTCAACAACGTCGCGTTTGACATCTTTTGCACCAACGTAGAGGGCTGCTGCACAATGAATAACATCCTCGCAACCAGATACGGCGGCTTTTAGCGACTCAACATCGAATAAATCTGCTTTGATGATCTCTAAATTTTCATCCTTTGGAAATATTACAGATAGTGAGGTATCTCTCAGCATCGCCCTAACCGAAAAACCCCTTTCGAGAAGTTGGCACACAACGTGTGCTCCGATGAAACCGCTGGCACCAGTTACTAGGACGGGCATAACTCTCCTAGACAAAACAGGGTCATCTTCTTGCCGCATGGGTGCAGCGGAGATATTGATGCGCATCGCTGTATTGCTGACCTTCCTGGTTCTAGCCGGACCATTGGCGGGCTGTTTCGGTGATGATGAAATCATAGAGGAGACGGTAATCGAATCGTATTACCCAGATATTTTCGAGCGTCAAAATCTGGATTGGAATTGGACCGGTACGTACGCAATGGTTCTCGAAGAAGGGCCGTACACAGCACTAGATGTACAAGAAGCATTCATTGAAGTCGACACTTCAGATATTTGGGAAACGGGCCCCCCGACTTCTAACGTGCACCTTTCTTATTGGCTACCTTCAAACACACTAGATGGAGAAAAGGTCCCAGTAATTGCCATCGTTAGCCCATATTATTCGTTTGGACAGCCGGGTTCGGAATCTGGGGCAACAAATGTTGTTGCAGCAGGCCGGGGAGAGTTCATCTTCGACAATTATGTTCCACACGGATACGCACTAGCACAAGTTTCAGTATTCGGAACCGAAGAATCCAGCGGCTGTTTCGACTATCGTGGAGCCGGCGAGGGTCTAGGAATTCATTCAGCTGTAGAATGGCTAGGCCAGCAGAATTGGTCAAATGGTAACGTTGGGCTATACGGAAAATCATACGAAGGTGCAACACAATGGGAAGCAGCAGCATTGGCAAGCGACCATCTGAAAACAATAGTTCCGATTTCAGGTACAACAGCACTCCATCCTCTTCTTTACAAGAATGGTAGTGCAGAGGCAAGAAGCCAAGTTATGCATATGAATTATTTTGGCAGCACTGTAGACTACAACGGCGATGATTTAGACAACATTTGTCCAGATATCGTTGAAGGAATATTTGCCGGACCTGTAACTTACGGATTAGGGGAATTAGATCCATACATGGAGAATTATTACGACGAAAGAAGCCATATCGACAAAGCGTTCCAAAATTGGAATGGGTCAATCTATTGGATTCAAGGAATGCAAGATTGGAACGTTGACCCACACCAGGTGTTTGGTGGACCGATTGGAGTAAATTGGTATCTTGACTACTCTGCAGCAGGTTATGATGTCAGAGGAATGCTAGGTCAATGGGAACACAATTACCCAGACCAATGGACCAAACACAATGCCCAGGAATCTGGATATGGTGGTGAAGCAATCCACAACATGACTAGATGGGATTGGGGACAAGACCTGTTTGAATGGTTTGAATACTATCTCAAGGGCGTAGGGCCGAAACCAGATAATCACGCTCAAATCCAAAGGAATGATGGGCAGTGGCGCATAGAGGAATTATGGCCTCCACAAGATGCTAATTGGCAGTCGGTCGATATCGGTAATTGTGACCAGCAGGGAAGCAACGTCGGAGGGGTATCTGTACTCGGTGGCGGCATTCAAACGGTCACAATTACTTGTGATGGTTTCGAGGAAGACGTGCATATTGCTGGTTTACCAACACTGCATCTTGACGTAACAGCATCGTTTGATGGCGGACAAATATTTGCTGAATTACAGGATGCTGTAACAGGTTTGAGATTGGGCCATGCTACAATGGATATACGATATCACGCAGGTGGATATGAGCCGCAAACAGTCTTCCCTGGTCAGAACTTAGTGATGCTGATGGAATTCCAAGCAATGGACGTGATCCTTCCAGCAGGACACGGAATAAAGCTCGTACTTACTGAAACGGGAGAGGATTATTTGGCGCCCGCATGCGGTAATTCATGCCCAGTTACAGTAAATGGTGGAACATTCTCTTTCCCTAAAATAGACAGAGATGGAAGTACGGTTTTCATCACTCCGCAGAGTGAAGATGCGGCAAACAACTGAAAATTTGACCGGTTGTTCAAATCTACAATTCAACGCGATTAGTTGGAACATTTGCTCAACCAAACGCGTCGAAAACCCACCCCTCAATTATCAATTGAGCAAAATTCTATCTTACTACTGTGCAAATTTTGACCTTTTTGTATCAAAAAGTGGGCGATTGTATAATATACCGTGCTCATTACGGGGCGGTTGATACCCATGATGGATAAAGCGAAACTGGAGTACATTTGGCTAGACGGATATGAACCAACACAAAACATGCGCAGCAAGACAATGGTGCGCTCAAACTTCACAGGCACCCTCGAAGAGTGCCCAATGTGGATGTTTGACGGTTCTTCAACCCGCCAGGCTGATGGAAGCTCCTCTGATTGCCTATTGAAACCAGTGAACATTTTCCCAGACCCACAGCGTGTGAACGGTTACCTCGTTATGTGTGAAGTAATGAACCCTGATGGAACACCTCACCCAAGCAATGGCCGTGCAACAATCGACGACGACGATGACGATTTCTGGTTCGGTTTCGAGCAGGAATATTTCATCATGGATGTTGACACACAACTACCTCTAGGATTCCCAGTTGGCGGATATCCCGGTCCACAAGGTCTCTACTACTGTTCAGTAGGTGGAAAGAACACCCACGGAAGATCACTAGTCGAAGAGCACGCAGACCTATGTCTTGAAGCAGGACTAAATTTCGAAGGAATCAACCAAGAAGTTGCACCAGGTCAATGGGAATTCCAAATTTTCGCTAAAGGAGCGAAAGAAGCAGGAGATCAAATTTGGGTAGCGCGTTACCTTTTAAATAGAATCACTGAAAAATACGGATACTATATTGAACTTCACCCAAAACCTGTTAAAGGTGACTGGAACGGTTCTGGTATGCACGCAAACTTCTCCAACGGCGCAATGCGTGACAAGGGTGGAAAGGAACTATTCGACAGCATCTGTGAAGCATTCGGACAAAACATCGAGAGACACATGTCTGTTTACGGAGCACACAACGAAGAAAGGTTGACTGGTCTGCACGAGACCCAATCTATCGACCAATTCTCATACGGAGTTTCAGACCGTGGAGCATCTATTCGAGTACCAGCATCTGTTCCTACTGATGGATGGGTTGGACGCTTGGAAGACAGAAGGCCAGCATCAAACGGTGACCCGTACAAGATCGGTGCAGTAATCATCGAGACTACCAAGTCAGTTTGCTGATTTCAAGAAGAATTTTCTTCTCGTCTCAGGCGCACAACGCCTATGATTACAGCGAAGATAACAGTCAGTGTCATGACATTGGCAATAATCATCGAGATCGAATCTACCAGGATTCCGTAAAGTAACCATAAGCCCAATGCTACAGTGACAACACTGAACGTTGCCAAGGATATTCCATCGTGCCGTTTGTTAACCCAAACCTCACGAATCTGGGGGATCCAGGCGATTATTCCGAGTACACCAGCAAAGAGACCAATCGCTTCGATCCATGCCTCTGCCATGTGTTGCCCTGTCGGCCAAACGTGTTTCAAACCTTGCAAATTAAATTCTTACAGGTAGTGGAAATTGTTTTCATGCTAGTCACTATGGAAAGCATATGGCAAACAGTGAAGCGATAGAGAAGCTAAAGGCTGTAATGGAAGAAACCGGCAAATCCGTTGAAGACATTTTCAACGAGATGGATACCGATGGTGACGGCCTCATTAACGGTCCAGAATTGTTCAAAGGAGTAAAGAAACTGATTGGACAAACACTTTCTCCAGACCAAATTTCAATGATGATTATGGCTATCGATACCAATGAAGATAACAGAATTGGACTCCCTGAATTGCAAAAAGCATTATCATAAATTCAATCTGCATAAAAATACTATTTCCGAAATAGGCTTGCTGTAAGCCGTTTTAGAGTCAGCCCCACTCTGCACGAGGGTTACTAAATTCAATTTTAGAGATATTTGCAAACGGGATTATTCTTGACCCATCCTCTCCAACAACAGCTACTAATGGTCCAGATTGATCTACAACTTCTTGGCCTGTACTAAGAGTGCTTTTTGGGCCAGTAATTAATCCAAGAATCCCGGAATGATTGATTGAGCAATCCTTCTTATCGAACGGATATTCGAGAATGTCGCCAATTATCGTTTGACCACCATTCATGTATATCGTATCCCACGTTCCAAAGCCTAGCAGTGTTTCCTTTAGTTTCTCATTAGGCGGACTCTTTTTCATTTTCTCAACCATGTTGATGAATCCCATTTCATCATATGCCTCAGCATCGACTTCAGGTGGCAATGGCTCCCACTCCAGGTTCTTGTTTGAGAATACTAGAACCACCTTACTAGGCGGCGCAGATTCGCCGGTTCTTTTCTCATGCAAAGCGCATAATAGGTCACCCTTTCTGCATGTCCATGCAACAATATCCTTGTGTAACAGGGTTCCACCGTTCTTTCTCTTCTGGAAAAATCGACCTTCTTCGGTTATCGTGAATGAACCCGACCAGTGCTTCTGTTCAACGAATAGGATCTCATCACCGGTTGCGATTACCATGTCAATTTCTCTTCTTCCCCCTTCATCAGGGTCTGGTAATCGAATTCCTTCAAGGACTAAAGCGTCGCCACAAACAGCCCGTGTGAGTTTCATTAAACGGAATTCGGCCAGGCGGCCAGATACCACGTGTCCTTCTGGTTCGAATTTTTTCCTACGGGAGAAAAATTCAGCAAACCTACCCAATATCTCACCTCAATAGAGCGTCTACCGAGTCAACTACCACATCTACAGCCTTTCCAGATTCTTCTAAATCTTCTTTGGTAGCCTCTCCAGATAAAACGAGAACAGACACACAGCCTGCTTGAATTGCCATTTCCATGTCGGTATAGAGCCTGTCTCCAACCATTGCACATTCTGAAGCTTTCAATCCTAATTCCTCGATTTTATGCATAATCATTCCAGGATTTGGTTTGCCTGTAATATGAACAGGGTCCTTTCCAGTCGTTACTTTCAGCATCGCAAGATAAGCTCCTACATCTGGTAGGCCTCCATCTGGTGAAGGACAAACCATGTCTGGATGGCTTGCTACCAAAGGTACGCCTCTGTGCATGTGAATTGATGCAGTGGAAATTTTTTCGTAATTGATTTCTGTATCATATCCTAGCACAACGAATTCGGGGTCTTCATCACGAGTTGATATTCCGATACTTTCCATCATCTCGCACATTCCCTTTGTTGCAATCGCCCATGTTCTGGTAACACCTTCTTTCTGCAGCCACGATAAGAGGTCATGAGTTGACAAGAGGACATCTTCAGCGGTACATGGAATATTCATATTGTGTAATTTAGCCACATATTGCTCGACCGACCTAGATGAATTGTTAGATAAAAAGTAACGCTGTACGCCTTGCGCTTCGCAACGGGCTAGGAATTCAAGAGCACCAGGAATTAGATTTCCGCCCAAGTAAATCGTACCATCAAGGTCCAAGAATACGGCTTTTACACCTTCTAATTTTGAATCCATAATATCACTTCAGAATAGTAGAGTTTTGACCATAAACCACTTTGAATGGAGGTTTTCCTGTGCCTCTTTACTTGCAATCATCTCGGTCATCATCTCTTGGATTACAGGCTTTCTGCTTGCCTTTCCTACGAACCAATTGAGTAGCCATTTGCGCCTACTCATCTTCTGCATCTTGAATGAGTTTGTTAATTCTGGACCAAGTGCAGCCCACAATTCTTCTTGGTACTCAGCGCCACCTCTGTTTTCCATAACGTGCCTAGCAGCCATTTCACCACTAACCAAGGCATTTCCAACTCCTTCTCCAGAGAATGGGTCGACTAAACTTGCCGAATCTCCGACTAATAATGCTCCGGGTGCGTACGCTCTCCGAGGCTGGTTTTTCTCGCCTTTTCTCGGGCTTCCAAACGGCAATTGCCAGCCTTTGCTTGTACCTTCAATCAATTCTGCATCAGCAAATCTCTCCTTGAATAATGGATGGTTTGCAATGACGTCTGCTTGCAATGTCTTGAGTTTCTTTTTCTGCTTGTCAAGCAGCCCCATTACCATTCCAATACCGACGTTTACCTTTCCGCCGCCTAATGGGAATAGCCAGAAGTATCCGGGAACAATAGTATCGACAAAGTGAATTTCGATATTTCCAGCATTTCCTTCACAGCCCTTAACTCCGGACCAATACTCTCGGTAGCCGCCACAGTAGTGCATTCTGTCAACCAATTCTTCTTTGGCTAATTCTTTGACGATCTTGCGAGCTACAGGGCATTGATATCCGCCGGCCCCAATGGTCCATGGTGCAGAGTAGGTTCTTTTTTCGCCACGCTTTCCTCCGATGCCGATTTCTACTCCTGTTATTTTCCCATCTTCGTCGAATACTTCGGTAACCATCGCTCCTTGAATGACCGAGCCCCCGTTTTGCAAAACTAACTCGGTGGCTCTGTGGAATAGTAACCAATCAAATTGCTGACGAGGAAGAGAATAACCAGCCTCTAGTCTTGCAACATCTTCCTCAGGAAGTGGAACGGTAACGTTTGAACCGTTTGGAGATGAGAAAACTATTCCAGTTACTCTGAAATGTGGAGTTGACTCCAAGGTTGCTTTTACACCCAATGCTTTGACGTGGCTTAGCGATTTTCCACCAACAGCATCTCCGCAGATTTTGTCTCTAGGCCAAACACCCTTTTCGATAAGAAGAACGTTTTTTCCTTCCATTGCGAGATAAGATGCGGCAGCAGAACCCCCTGGTCCACCTCCAACAACAATGCAGTCAAACTCACTGCCAGAATCAGGAATTGGCCCTGTTTCAATCGGCTCATCCCAAAACCGTTCTTTCGCCATACAGTAGACACGTCACATCAAGCACAAGAGGGTAGTGGCTGATAGGAAATAATCTCGCCCGAATTAGTAACTTTACCGCCAGCATCAAAAGCAATCATCTCAACGACGAAATATGGCCTCAAAGCGACAGCAAGCTGCTCTCGGCCTGTTTTCTGTTACTCTATTGTGGGGAGGAACATTTGTCTGGATGAAGCAAGCACTGAATTCGCTTGATGACGAACTAACACAATACACTACAGCAGGCGTTGTGGGTGTGATTGTATGTTCACGATTTCTAATCGCATTCGTGGCACTTTTGCCGTTTTCTAGTGAGGCAAGACGCGCTCTAACTTCCAAAGAGGACTGGAAAGGCGGACTCATATTAGGTGGCCTAATGCTTGCAGGATTTGTACTCCAGATGATTGGAATAGAATCGGTAAGCCCATCAGTTTCCGCTTTCCTGACTTCGCTATATGTCGTATTTACTGCAATTCTATCTGTAAAAATAAGCGATAGAAAGCCTACACGTATGATGGTACTAGGAGTTGGCCTGGCTACAATTGGTGCAGGATTCATCGATGGGCCGCCCCATATTGTATGGGGGCTGGGCGAATTGCTAACGGTAGTTTGTGCGTTCTTCTTTGCTCTACACATTATTTACACAGACAAGATAACCAAACAACTCAATCCAATCGCTGTTACCTCTACTTCATTTGCAGTATTGGTAGTTGGTGCGGGCATTGTCGCTCTAATCGCATCACGAGACGTCATGGTTTTCGAATCAGCATGGCAAGACGGAGTGATAATTCCACTACTATGCCTCGGCCTGTTTGGATCACTAGCATGTATACTAATGCTAAACGCATTCCAAAGGCACCTAAATCCAACCCATGCAGCGATTATTTACTCCTTTGAACCGGTCTGGGCTACTTTGTATGGGTGGCAACAAGGACTCGTTGAAGTGTCGATTTGGCTTACAATGGGGCTGCTATTGTTGATAGGGAATATCATTGTAGAACTTGATGAATCGAGCGAAGAAAATCACCTCAGTGACGATGCAGGGCCTGAATAATCGTAGAATGAAACCATTGTTTGCGTATTTGCGATACCGCCGACTTTTGACAAACCATCGAGGATTGCATCACCTAGAGAGTCCATCGACGGGCTAACCACTTCAATCAACAAGTCCCAATCTCCAGCCACCACATTACATCTTACTACGTAAGGAAACTTGCAGATTTTTTGAGCAATATCTCTTCTATCGACGTTTCCTCTTTCACACCTAGCGAAGATGAAAGCTCTCAATTCGTAGCCCCAAGCCTTTGCATCGATGTCTACGGTATACCTTCGAATGATGCCTTCACGCTTGAGTTTCACCATTCTATCGTGCGTTGTTACCCTTGCAATACCCATCGATTCTGCAATCGATGTTACAGAAGCTCTCGAATCCTGCTTGAGCAATTCAATGAGTTTCAAATCGTTAGAATCTAGTTTCATGAATTAACGAATAGCCGTGATATATTCAAGGATTCCGACAAATTGTCGGATTTTCCATTGGAAACAAAGGTATTTTCCGACATCCACGAGAAAAATACTGCGAATTGTTGATGTGCGTCCTTCCCCACCCAGTAACTGGAGATGGCCATGGCCGACAAAAGGAAATTCTCAACCAACGCAGTCCATGCAGGTACGCAGCACATCGAAGGCGCAGTGAACACTCCAATATTCCAATCTTCCACGTACCAATTAACCGATGAAAGGTATGCAGGCTGGGCTGCAGGTGCGCAGCACACTCTTCTTTACGCCAGATTATCCAGCTTAAACTCAGAAGCGGTCGTCCAGAAGATATGTGCATTAGAAGGGGCAGAAGATGGTGAACTATTCGCTAGTGGAATGGCTGCAATATCTACTACACTGATGGGGCTATTGTCCCAAGGTGACCACATAGTAGCGAGTTCCGACGTTTACGGAGGAACATACGGCCTGATGACTGAGGAGTTGCCAAGATTCGGTATATCGACTACAATGGCTGATATGCAAGACCCAGCATCATACGAGGCAGCGATTCAAGAGAACACTAAGATGCTGTACATTGAAACAATCACAAATCCAGTAATCAAAATCTGTGATATTGAGGCTATGTCGGCTATTGCGAAAAAGCACAATCTTCTGTTGGTTATTGACAATACGTTTGCATCACCTTGGGGCTGCCAACCAATTACAATGGGAGCCGACTTGGTTATCCACTCCACAACGAAGTATCTTGGAGGCCACTCTGATATTATTGGCGGAGCTGTAGTTGGAAGAGCCGATTTAATTGCGGAGATGTTTAGCAAGAAAGTTCACTTTGGAGGCTCACCAGATCCACATTGCTGTTACTTGCTCGAGAGAGGAATTAGAACACTCGCAGTTCGCATGCCAACTCATTGCTCCAATGCTGCAGAAATTGCAAACCGACTTGAGGCGCATGAAATGATAGAATTAGTCCACCACCCGTCACTGGAGTCGCATAGGGACCACGAATTGGCGAAGAGAATCATTCCAAGAGGTACTGGAATGATTGCATTTACAGTAAAGGGCGGAGATGAAGCGGCACTGAAATTCATGCGCGGTCTTGAACTGATATTTGAAGCGACAAGCCTTGGAGGAGTCGAGAGTTTAGTGGAATGCCCATTCAATTCGTCTCACATGTCTATTCCCGAACATGTAAGGATTGCATCCGGATTGGGTCGCGGCTTTGTTAGAATGTCGATTGGAATTGAAGATGTGGAAGACCTTTGGAGCGATATCTCAACAGCGCTATCTAAGGTTTGATCAAGGCAACTCTTCAATTTGTCCAGCGGATTTACGCAAATTCTCGAGACATGTTTTGTAATCAACATCTTCTCCTGATACAAGCGCCTTACCTGCATTCCAAACCTCGATAGCAGCCGGACTCCAAGCCCCGCCCTTGTCTCTTGCATTAGTAGAAAATTGCCATTCTTGCCCGCCGGACTTTCCTGCTGCTACAAGCCAAGCCCACGAGGCAGATTCAGCATCGATGTCTGTTTTTTTTGCCAATGCCATCTTCTCTGCTTTACCCATTCCTTCAACTAACCCGGTTAATGTCAGGTCGTGAATCATACCTACTGGGCCAGGGACCTTTCCTTTCCTGTATGGGAATCTCTGGATTATGTCCGCCTTTTCTCTTTGTGCTTCGATGTCTTTCAAGAATTTACCAAACGCCCGCTTCTTGTTATGTTGGGCTGACCACAATTCTTCAGCCTCATCTTCGGGTATTCCTATACTAATCAGCCCAGCTAATCCATGGTCTTCCCACAATCCAGACAAAACGTCGTTACAAGACGTAGCAGCGATTTCGAGAGCGTCTCCACTTCTTTCAACAGTTTCTCCACCCTTTGAGATTCTAATTCCAGAACCAGAAGCCTCCATCATTAATCTCATGGCTAATTCCTTTTCT
The DNA here is from genome assembly GCA_049606035.1 of Candidatus Poseidoniaceae archaeon. GTDB lineage: Archaea > Thermoplasmatota > Poseidoniia > Poseidoniales > Poseidoniaceae > MGIIa-K1. The sequence goes on from JBMYVD010000029.1 coordinate 15,907, forward strand.
GATGCGGAACCATTCAACTCTTGCACAGCGTCCTCTGCATTATCAAACCACTTTTCACCAACGATAACACCTTCATTGAGATGGTGTAATACTGCCAATTTAACGCGTTTCGAAATCGAACCCTCATTCAACGTCAGCCCCATCCAAGCATCTAGAACTCTTTCCAGTGCTTCTTCAGACCCTTCACGGCTTGCCCCTTCAGGTGCCCATATTGCATCAGGAGTCATCACTGTCGAGAGGTTTGGCGGTAGCATAGACAAAGCAAGGTCATGGATGAATGAAGACTTACTTTTCACAGTCTCCAATTTGTCAAATCCGATTGCAACTTTACTTCCATCAATAAAATTCAGAACCAAATAACCGTCCTTACTCATTTGATTTCCAGCAACTGCTTCGAAGTCAAGGCCTTCGGTTGCCCACACGCTATCCCGATTATTGAAATCGAATCTTGAACGGGACAATACATCATCTAACCATCCATTTGGAATTTGAGGCTCTGGCCCAGTGCAGACAAATCCTCCCTTCCATGAGAAGAAGAAGTACCCTTTTCGTGCATGGTCCTCCCAGGGAAGCATTCTCAAGGTCGGCATGTGATGGTTCTGAATTCCTGCTTGGTATGCCACCTTGCCATCGCCCCTCCTTACGTAAGATGCCTTTCCAAAGGATTGGTGATTGTAGTTTCCAACAAGTGAAATGTCTTCATCATGGGCCGCCATTAGAGATCCAGCAAGAGCTTTTCCGACATCATCTCCGCGCTTTGCCATCATTCTCTTTGCTAGCCACTTTCTATCATGGCGCTTATCCAGAATTTTTCTTAATTCTCTGAGAGTCTTAGTAACGGGGTCAGTTCTGCCCCATTTCAACTTCCCAGTCCATGTCATGGCAGGAAGTAGTGTTTCTCCCTCTTCCAGCAATTTATCGAGATTTTTTCTCAATCTTTTCTGGGTGTCGAGATTAGCCTGTTTAGTGCCACGCATACGCATACGTTGGCGCTTTTGGCCAGGAAACTCGACTTGTGCAGGCCTCGCCATCAGAAGGGCGGAGTAGCCGCCCCCTGTTCACTTCTTCCCCCATCGGTTAAGCGCTGATAATTCGACATCTCCAGGTTCTGCAGGTATTACCAAGCAGTGCAAGCGACCGGTTTCAGCGCCAGATAATTCGCTTAGTGGTAGATAAGTGATATTTTGGTCGGAGGTGCCCATGTCAGTACAAAGTACCACCATGAGATTTGAGATATTTTCACAAACGGCTTTGCAAGCATCAATTTTCAATTTCTCTAGATTCGTACCATCGGGCATTTCATCGATAATTTCTGACAATTTTTCTGCCATCAAGAACATCGAATTAGCGGCATCTGTAGGCTGCATCGGGATTTGACCACCCGTACCTTCGCCAGTCGGGTCAAGATCCAGTAATGCCAAGGTATGTAGCCCTTGAATACGATTCAATGCTATGACTTCAAGCGGCGAGGTTGCAATCCATCCTCCATAGGGATATGTCAGAGTAGTCTGTCTTCCAAATCGGTAATTTGACAACCCGATTGAGCCAGTGACCAATCCAGTAATCGAGATTCCGTGAATAACAGTACATTCAATCCCAGCTTCACTGGCCTGTAGTTGTAAATCAACGTGAGTTGTCGCTTGAAGCGGGTCGCCAACAATAAGCAAAGCAACAGTCTCATTTTTTGCTAATTGTAGTAATTCTACAGGGTCTTCAACTTCTGGTCGCATCACCTTTTGGATTTCGCCAATTTCAGCCTCCAATTCGGCTAAATTCTCATCACTCCACAATGCAGTGTACGCTTCATATCTCCTGTAGTCTGCGTTTTTTGCAGCATTTACTGCGGCAACAGTCATTCCAGAAACCCCTCCTGGCCCCATGCCGATAAGTATCAATCCAGCCGCCATGCTCAAACCTCGGACTCCTGTGGGCATAGCGAAGAGCATGCGCCATTTGAGAGTGCCGAGCAGAGAAACCTCTGCATGGAGAGATAAATTATCCTCCAATGGGTGGCTTTCAGTGGGCTATGGCATTCATAATTTGGATGATTTTAGAGGGATACCTCTCAATGAAAATGCACCTGATTTTTTCGAAGGTCTTGACATTGTTGAAATGGATGCAATAACTTCTGGCCCGAACCATTGGACAGAGAGATTAGACTCTGATTTGTTTGATTCTTTCAAGGAATTTTGGCCGATGAGCCATGACCAAATCGGGGACGTGATAATTGTAAAAATTCCAAAAGAGATTTCTCAATTTTCACAAGAAATCGTCTCAGCAATGCTAAACCAACATTCTAGCGCTAGAATAGTATGCGCGGATAACGGAGTAAAGGGCGAATTCCGCGTTCGAGATTTGGAAGTGCTGAAAACAAGGTCAGACAAGTCTACTCGAACAAGAGTAAGGGAGCATGGAAATGAGTTCTTAACCGACCCGGGATTGGTTTACTATTCTCCTAGACTCGCTACTGAAAGGCTGGAAACGGTGGAAGTAGCGAAACAACTCTCTGCGAAACTGGGTAGGAAAATCTCGGTTTGTGACCCATATGCTGGCGTAGGCCCAGCAGTAGTCCCACTAACAAAAATTCCTGAATTTGTTGAGAATATAATTGCAAGTGACCTAAATCCACACGCTGCAGAATTGTTAGGACTAAACTTGCCAAATAGTGTCACAAAGTGTGCTGACGCGAGAGAATTATCAGAAGAATTAGGAGAGTGCTGCGACCTCCTTTTGGTGAATTTACCACACGAAACGGTAGACCATCTACCCCACCTCATCGGTCTGTTGAACAAAGGGCATGAAGTCGTAATTAGAGGCTGGGCAATCTTAGAATCGGACCTAATTCCGACAGCAGAATCAGAAATCCGCAATCATTTGAGCGAATGCCAAATCCTGTCTTTAGAAATCACACCAAAGAAATCCTACTCATCAAGCATCTCATATGTCTCTATTGAAGTACACCTCACTAGGTCTTAACTTCCGTTGAATTCATGAATAGGTAGCCACTGGGGAGATAACATGCAGACTAAGGTGAAATGCCGATGCGGAGCGGAAATTGACATTTCTGGAGTAACTCCTCGCCTCAGTGGCATAGATGTCTACTGCAAAGTATGCGGTACTGTGACAAATCACAAAATCGTTTGAAACCCCATTTGAACAGAATTTGGCGGTATAAATATCATATACTAAAGAATTCGAATTCAGCCCGAGGATAATACCTCGGGAAATGTGAAAACAATGATGGATGCGAAAATGAAAGGAATGGTCATGGCCGGTATGATGGGGTTATCATTAATCCTTGGAATCATGGCAGTCTTGGGAGGAGCATGGCTTCAAGCCGGCGGCGAAGACGCTGAGTTAATGGAAGAAATGGGACAAACCCAAACCACTGGTCTCAATACAATGAATGTAGAGTGGGACTTGACCAAGGTAAATCCCGAAGCAACAAGTTCTGATTGTGATGATATGGCTGATTTAATGTCAGATGATGATGACGACCGAACAGAAGT
>JBMYVD010000030.1:0-19363 GCA_049606035.1 Candidatus Poseidoniaceae archaeon
TTGTTGTTGGATGACCATCCTGCAAAGAAGACTCCAAGTGGAGCGATACCGAAGATTGCAAATGCGAATAGAACTGAAAGTTCAGGGTTCGCTCCATAAATTCCGCTGGAAAGTGGAATCATACCAAGAATCATGATTGTTGAGGAGATTACAAGGAAAGGCGCCAACTCGAAAATTACTTTGTCAGCCCTTGAAGGAACCATGTGCTCCTTGGTAAGGAATTTCATTCCGTCAGCGATGTTTTGGAAGAAACCTGGGAAGATGGTTACACCATACCATGACCTGTTGCCAACTCTGTTGACCATTTCTTGTTCGTGGCCTTTGTTGCCTGCTACTTTGTTTAGCCACTTATTGATCGCTCCAATTGGCTTACCGATACCATATGGAAGCATATTCCACCATTCGCCAGCGGTTACTCCATTTTCTCCAACCCAAAGCGAGCGAAGAGCGGTGGTAGCGCCTCGACGGTCGTTTACACGTGCGTAGAATTTTCTCTCAATCCACAAAATCATGAACATCGATAGCATGATTCCACCAAAAGTGACCAAACAGGTCACCAAGGTGAATACGAAGAATGCAATATCATTTGATGAGGATTCAAGGAATGTTCCGTCGAGAAGACTAGAGAAAATATCTCGGGTTTTGTCGTATACAAGGTCGTGGAGTTGTAGCCAGTCATCCATGATAATCACCTCAGCGGTCAGTCTCCCCGATACATGGGTCGAAACTACCCATGATCGCTGGGATGTCAGCAACCTTGTATCCAATCATAGTCTTTGCAACGTATGGAATTGTGATAAACATTGGAGAACGGATGGAGACTCTGTAAGGATTCTTTCCTCTTCCATCTCCACCGCCTTGCAAATAGAAGTTTGAAACTCCTCTAGTACACTCATAGGTGCTGAAACCTGTTGCTCCTTCAGGAGCGCGTGTCGGGGCTTTGGTAATCAGCATCTCATCGCCTGGCTGATAGTGGGTGTTAGCACCACCTGGAATCTTCTCGATTGCATCTAGCAGCATGCGGCATGACTGACGCATCTCTTCCATTCTGACTCTGTATCGGTCGTAACAATCTGCACCCTTAACACTGGTCGGCTTTTCTACCGCAGGCTCCCAGTCTACTTGGTCGTAAACCGAGTAAGGATTTGTCCATCTTGCATCTGCGTTAACTCCAGCTGCACGAATGTTTGGACCTGTTACACCAGCGTCGATTTGGTCTTCGGCTGTAGCGTAACCTACACCTTGTAGCCTAACCAGCCAAATTGTTGACTCGTCCAGCAACATTTCGTATTCTTTGATTCTGTTTTCGAATAACTTGACCTTTGCCTTGAGCCTGTTTGCCCAACCGATTGGTATGTCTCTCTTTACACCGCCAACTCTTGGATAGTTGTAGTGCATACGTGAACCACCTAGTTCTTGTAGCAAATCTAGGAACATTTCTCTGTCACGTAGACACCAAGTCATCAGGGTTAGATTTCCAATGTCAGGACCGAATGCACCTAGCCACATCAAGTGGCTTGCTAGCCTCTGAACTTCTGCTGCCATCAAGCGGATGTACTCTGCTCGCTCTGGTACTTCTGCTTCAAGCAAATCTTCTGCAGCCATAACATAGGAATGCGCCCAGGTCATTGCGCTTACATAGCAAAGTCTGTCACAGTAAGGAGTGATTTGTGTGAAGTCTCTAGATTCACAAATTTTCTCTACACCACGGTGGATGTATCCTAATTCTGCTTCAGTGTCGGTGACTGTTTCTCCGTCTACTTTTACACGTAGGGTCCACAATCCGTGTGTCATTGGGTGTTGAGGCCCCATTGTAATCCACATTTCTGCCATAGTAACACCTCACTTTACGCGGCCCTCATCCACCGGTTTTCGGTCAAATCCTTGCGGATCATCATACATTTCATTGAAATCGTGATAGCGAATTTTGTGTTGTCTCTGAAGAGGGTGGAAACCGGTTGGTGAATCGTGCGGGTTTAGCACTCTGTGCATGTTTTCGTGACCTTCGAAATCAATTCCGACCAAATCCCAGGTTTCTTTCTCGTTCCAGTCTGCTCCAACCCAAATGTCTTGAACTGACGGAACCGATGGTGAATCTCCTGCTTCTAATGGAATGAATATTTCAAACTCCATTGGAATATCATCGCCTTCTAGTGATTCTCCCTTGTGAACTGTCATTGTGTGTGCTTCAACATTCTTGATTGGCCATCTGTGTAGGTGGTAAGCAACCTCCCAACCTCTGTCGGACCCTCCATCAGGGTAGTGAGTGCCTGTTACCATTGCACAGTGGTTTACACCCAGTTCGTGCTTTAGATGCTTAGCGACGGCTCTCCATTGGTCAGGAGAGCATGTGATTCTGACAAAATCAAATTTTTTGCCTGCAGAGTGAGCTATGATTTCGATGGTCATACCCGCATCTGTGAATCGCTCTGCGAGGTTATCAGCAGCGGCTTGGGCTGCAGCAGTGTTCTGCTCTTTTGTAATGGTCGTACCCATTTCAGTCCTCTCCTACGATGATTGGCTTGTCGCCGTCGCGACCAGAAGAAGGCGCTCCACCGATACGGATGATCTTCTCACGAAGTTTTCCAAATCCATCGATTAAAGCCTCTGGGCGAGGTGGACATCCTGGAATGTAAACGTCGACTGGAATGACTGTGTCAACCCCTTCTAGGATGTTATAAGACTGATAGTATGGGCCGCCGGAAATTGCACATTCGCCCATTGCAATGCAGTATTTTGGCTCTGGCATTTGCTCCCATAGCCTAACGATTGGGTCTGCGAATTTCTTTGAAATCGGACCATTCACAAGCAATACGTCAGACTGACGTGGGCTCGAGCGGAATAGTACACCGAAACGGTCACCGTCGAACCTAGGAGTTGCTGAAGCGGCCATTTCAATTGCACAGCACTTGATTCCAAGGTGGAGTGTGAACAGCGACTTGCGGCCAGCCCAATTGAAGAATCGTCCTGCGAGAACACTCAACAATTGCTTGATTTTTGTAGCCTTGAGTGCTTCATCGGTTACGTCTCCCACAACCTCGACAAGTGTTCTGCTGTTGAACGTAGTATAATTCTCTCCAGTATCGCTCATCATATCACCTCAGATGTAAATTCGACCTCGCTTTCTGAATACGTGCCAGACTCCCAGAGTCATTGTTGCAAAGAACACGATTAGAACAATCATTTCAGTTCCAACCGCTGCGACAGGGTCTGCAGTGGAGGATTCTGTAGCATCCATTGCTAGCAATCCTCCCAAGGCCATGAACATGAATGCAACATCGAATACCAAGAAAATAATTGCATACCAGTAGTATTGGAAGTGGAATTGAATCATCGCTTCGCCGACTGGTTCTGAACCACATTCGTAGGTTGAAAGGCGGCGAGGGTACAGGCTGTGGTCACGCTCATATCCTTCCATCAACCATGACTTTGTCATGTGTGGCCTAGAGGAATCAACCTTGGGCATAACGAAGTACTGAGTGATGAATGCACCAAGTGGCATACCTATGCCAATTAGGGTCATCCACAACATCGAAAGATAGGTGCCTGTAACCGTTTCTGCGCCGACCAACTGTGCCACCAACTAAGAGAGTTGACACTCTCTTGTCAAGCCCACTCGACATCCGTCCATAAGCGTTGTCTAAATCAAGTGAATTTTGCTAGCCTGAAAAGGCTGACCCCGTAGGGGTCATTTGCGTCTTCTCAAGATTAAGGATGCAAAGCCTATTAGAACCAAAGCACCGATTCCGTAGAGAACGTTTGGAGTGATTAGTGAATTGAGTGCGAATTGCTCAGGTTCTCCATTTACAGTCAACTTGATGTTCTCCCTACCTGCTAATCCAATTTCTGTTGGCTCAACTGATAATGTGAATGTGAAGACATCCTCAACTTCGGCTGTCTCTCCTCCTGGTGGGTTTACTTTAGCTGTAATTTGTACTGTTTCTCCTGCAGGAATCATGCACAGAATGTGGTCTCCTTTGTCTTGGCATTCTGCGCCAGACTCGTAACCCAGAATGACGTTCCAACCCCTTACGCCAACACTGGAGAATATCTTGAACTCAGCTTCGATATTTCCAGTATTGATGACGTCTACTTCAAAGCGAGGAGACTTACCAATTTGGCCAAAGGTGACATCTTTCTCGTCATCACCTAGGACGATTAATTCAGCATCTAGTACAGTCTCAACAGACAGTGAAAATGTCACTTTACCACTACGGTTAGCAGCATTAGATACTGAAGTTACTACTAATTCTAGCAAACCGCCGTCACCATTTTCGGCTCCGTTATTGACTTCGATTTCTAGAGTTACTATCGCATAGAATGGCATTGGAACGTGAGAATCTACTATTCCATTGTCTACTATTTTCTCAAAAATCTTGTCTTCTGTAGAGCCCAGCAGAGGAGAATTACCATCGTAATAGAACGTTCCAGTGGTTTCGTTGAACGCTCCCCACCCCTTTGGAATGGTGATTGGGCCTTCAACAGGCATACCTCTGTAGATCAATTCTCGACTTGCTGTTCCAGTTAGTCCACTGAAGTCAAAAATAGCTTCATCTGTCAAATCACCGGTGTTTGTTACCTTGAGATCAAATGATTGAGTTCCGCCCGGAGGTAGGATTAGGACCTCATTTCTGGACAAGTCATCTGCATTGTTCATGATGATTACGTCCATTGCGAAATCTCTGTCTGAAAGAATCGCCCTAAACATGAACTCAAGTTGGTTATCTGGGACACCATTTTCGTCAGAATCTCCATTGTTGTTGTCTCCAAGGTTTGTGACTCTTACAGTTAATCTAGTGCTCTCTAGTTCTTCTTCACCATCTACTGATACAACGAGATACATTGTGATTGTAGCTCTTGCTGGAATATCGACTTCGGTTGCGATAGTACCATCTTCTGTTTGGAAATGCTTGCCCCAAGCAGGTTGTGCGGTTTGAGAAATCACAGAGAACCTAAATCTGTCTAATGTGTTTCCATCGTTGTGTACAATTATTGGAAATTGAACAGTTGTATCCGAGCGACCTGTTTGGTCGTCCGCAGGTGTTTCTCCGCTCATAGCATGAACAGCCTGCACTGTTACAACGAGTTCAGCAGTATCATAAGCACCACCGCTTGATTGAGGTAAAACAGAGAAAACTATTGTTTCAGGCTCTTCTGTTACTAGAGCATCAAGCGGGAGAGAAATCGTGACATCGATTGTTCCAGATTTCTCTGCGTTGTTGAACCTAGACTGTGTGGATATTGTTGAAGATTCGAGGGTAATCGACCAGCCTGTGGGCAAAGAGGATGCTGCTACTCGGAAGGTGTCCGGGCCATTGCCAGTGTTTGTCACTGTGATGGTTGTGCTTCTATCTTGACCTGGCGGAATATCATAAATTCCCGTGTTGCCTAAGGAAATAGTTGCACCTTTGGATTGGCCGACGGTAACCGTAACTTCGCCTCTGCATTTCCAGAAGTTGCCATCCTTACCTTCGATGTAAAATGAGTTCTGTGAATTGGCTTCTACAGAATCATCAGGTGTTATCTCAATGGTGAATTCCTTTTCTCCATTCCCATTATCATAGTTTAGCATACCACTTGATGCACCATCAACACCTGCCCAGCCTGATTTGCTTCCATTGAATCCGACATTGATTTGCCAGTCGGTATTTCCCTCATTTGAGAATGTTGCTTGCAAAGTTCCTGTTTCTCCGGGCTCAAGGCTTAGACTTGACTTCGATAGCGTGATGTCACACTTCTTCAGTTCGGGAATAAACAAACTGAACTCTTCAACATCAGAAGCGCTACCGTTTGGATTCTGGTCGTTTGTTACCACGCCTTCAATTTCCCAGCAGTACTTGTCGCTTTCCTTACCTTCAGGGATTTGGACGGTAACAGTAACCCACTCAGAAGACCCGTTGTCGAGTTGGACTGAGTTAGGACTTACATCGATGCTCAAACTCCCATCAGACTTGCAGCCACCGCCGCTTCTTGGTTCTACGGTAAGATCAATGGTTTCTTGGACACGACCAGTGTTCTCTACCTCTACATCCCAGGTGATTTCATCTTCACCGTTCCATGTTGGGTTTACTGGGGCATCGATGGTAAGTTCCACACCGAACAGTGTAGAACCGGAGCCATCACCGGATGTAGTTTCAACATCTGCTGATTTTTGTGCAGGTGCACCTGGTTGGTCAGGAGGAGTTGGTTGTTCGTTGGCATTTGCGTTCACAGTGGTGATGCATGAACCCTCAGCGTTCTGCGCGAGTGTCACATTGAGGAATGTTTCAGCATTGTCACCTGATTCAATAGGCTGTCCTATTTGACCAATTGCGGCGGTAAATCCTGTGCAGTCCTGTTCATTATTTGCTGCGAGGTTTACTGAGACCGGGTTTGAGCCGTCATTGTAAACGCGTACTGTGTACTCTGCAGTTTCGCCAGGGTTCACAGTTTGCGCACTTGGAGAGATTGTCAATCTGATATTTGCATCTCTTCCGGAATCGTCTGCAACAACAGGAGTTGCTAATGCTGGAACCAGTGAAAATAGCATCAATGAGACCAGGAAAATACTGGTGATGCCTTTACCGGCTTTCGGGTCTTTTCTGCGGGGTTCCATGAACCCCGGTCGAGGTGGTCACAGTAAAAGGCTATGGACAGATGCTCAAATCATTCTGTATTTACAAATGAGGATGATTCCGCACCACAATTGGTACAGTTCGCTACATTGCATGTTGGATGATATCTTGCTCCACATGCAGGACAGCCTCGCATCCAAGTTAGGATTGGTTGCCTGCAAGAGAAGCACGGAGTGACCTGAGTTTGGGGTTGAGAATTCTGATAATGGTTAGCAAAATTTCCAGATTTTGGTTGGATGGATGATTTCTTTCGAACTAGAACTAATCCAACTATTGCCAAGATTGGAACGATAATCCAAACTGCCCAAAATAATGTCTCAACAACCGAATTAGTATCTGAGGTGGTTTCTCCTTCGCTATTCAAAGCGATTGCGGTATTCGAATTTGTTACATCACTCGCTCCTGAAATTGATAGTGAAATAGTACCTTTTCCAGATTGAGTTGGAGTTACTTCTAACCTAATCAGTTGAGATTGTCCAGCCTGTAAGTTCAACGATTCACTACCGTCGATTGAAACGCTCCAGCCGCTGGAAGGGGTGGCTTTTATGGCACCTGATACTAGCGAGTTTCCGGTGTTAGTAATCGTAACTTCAATCGAAGAAGATTCTCCGGTTTGAAGGGTAGTGGCCCCTTCTATTTCCCAAGTGACTTCCTTTGTGGATGCCACAAGCATCGATACCGACTTGTTTACTGTCACGGAATTCCCGGACAATACAACGTTGAATTGCGGTTCTGAGGAAGGGTCTGCATTTCCTGTGATTATGATCGTGCAAGTCAGTGCTTTCAAATCGCCTTTGTTTACTACATCGAGAGGAGTGCAATCGCCTAATAGTATGCTATCTTTTTGCAGTAGTATCGAAGGAGTCCAAGGAGAATTTTCTCTGTTTTCAACAATCCACGTGTAGTTGATGGGAACTCCGACAGGATGTTGCCCTGGGCCGAATATATTTGTCCAAGTTTCACCTGCAATTTCAACGGATGTAAATGTTAGAACCGGGTCAGGTAAAACAAGAACTTCGACACTCTCAGAGTGGCTCCAAGATTCTTGATTCGAATCTAAAATGAAGGTTATTTGGCCGCTTCTCGCATCCGCATCAGCGGTTACAGAGATAATGAAATTCTGAGACTGAGTCCAGCCTAATGTCAAGTCATCAAGAACGGAATTTTGACTCCAACCTTGAGGCAATTGCATCCTCGGACTCAGATCCAAATCTGCGTTACCCACATTCTCAATTGTATATTGAAGCGATAGTGAATTACCAGGGATAACAGTGGAGAACGATGACTCCAAATCTACTGTTAGTTCCAGGACCTCTTCGACCACAAGAGGAAGTTCATATTGCATCATTCTAGCTTCTTCGCTTTGTGATACAACTCGTAAAATCACTGTCATTTCAGCGCCTGCTAGAGTCATTACTTGAGGCGGAGTAAATGAAATTCCGATATTCATTTGTCCATCTTCAAGCATTAGACCGGTTGAACCAGAATTTGCACCGCCCTGTGCTGATAAATCATCAAATCCTGTATACCAACCTGGAGGAGATTCCAAAAACAAGTCGTAGCCGATGTCTCCATTTCCAAGATTAAACAGTCTAAAATCGACGGATGTAACCTCAGTAGGATGGACTGGGATAGTGGTATAGTCGAATTCAAGGCGTGTTTGTGACAAAACTGGCACATCTAACATCAGCGTGAAAGGACTGCTGACGTCGTTATCCTCGTCATAACCTAGTAATTCTATTTTGTAAATTCCAGGGTCTGGACCGCTTGGGTGAACCAAAGTCACATTGATTTGAGCCCCTTCCTGACCTTCAAGCATGAAGTTGGATTGGTCAAGCCCAACATACCACGAGAGAGGTGAATTGATTGGGCTTGAAACCCCAATTGCTGAAATGGATGCATTAGTACTCAGCAATGCCGTATTGATTAGGGTGACCTGCCAAGACGAGGTAGTTGCGTTAATGTCAGAGAGGGTTGATGTGGCCATTTCAGATTCGATTCTTACACCCGGAGTTGTCACGTTTACTATTACGTCAATTCGATTATTGGCCTCGTTAATCTCGTCTATTGTATCGCTTGCATCGACTATGAAAGAAAGAGTGCGTGCACCAGCGTTTTGGGGCTCCCAGTCCCAGAACAGAATTTTTGAGCCGCCCGGGCCGAGATTGAAAGTTTGAGAATCGACAAAAATTCCCTCTTCTTGAAAAATCACTTCGACATTTTCTGCCTCAACATTTCCAAGGTTTGAGACCTCCATCTCAACTAGTACTTCATCGCCAACCTGAGGGATAGCAATATCTGTTGAAAATGATGTAACAATCGGGGAAGGGTCTGGTCTCAGATCATTTACACCTACACCAGATACTGCCACTGCGTAAGGTTGAGCTCTTCCTCCATTGTGGCTAGCATCGGTTACTTTGACAGTCCACAATCCCGCTTCTGCAGAGTCGATTAAAACAACCTCTACATTGTTTAGAGAATCGTGTGTACCTCCTTGAATCGACCTTCCCTGGGAGAATTCATTTCCTTTGTATTCAACACCACTAGGAGTGGTTACCAGCAAATTGAGGTTGTTTACCAATTGAGTATTGGAAAATCTAGAACCTCGCTCATCAGACCATGCAACTACTGCCTTGAATGGTTGTCCAGGGGTTGTGACATTGAATGAATAACTCTTGGAGTTACCAGTCGATGACAAGATCGAGCGGTCATCGACCCATATTCCTCTTCCATTATTCGGTGCGAGTGTCCCCTTGAGGTCTATTCTTCCCCAGCCTTCGTCATTGTTAGGGATGTCTCTAACCCCAACATCCCTTGCACCCAATATCATCAGTGCCTTGACAAGGGCGCCTTGTGGCTCCGGTCTTTGAGCTACTTCTGTAATATATTCTCTAATCAGAGCCGCAGTTCCAGCAGCATTTGGTGTTGCCATACTAGTTCCTGTGTATTCCATGTACCAGGTGCTGGTCCATGTAGCACCACCAGTGTCTGTTGCTTCTTGTGCCTTACAAGAGCGAACGTAGCCGCCTGGTGCAATAACGTCAGGCTTGATTCTACCATCATCTACAGGGCCACGACTAGAACCATCCATGATACTATTTGGTGCTCCTGTGTAACGGTTTTGTGAGTTACCAACCGCTAGTAAATTCTTAGCGGTTGCTGGTGAACCGATTGTATCAGAACCTGGCCCGTCATTTCCCGCAGCGAACAATATTGTCAGACCTTCTCTACCACTGTAAAATTGGTCGTAGTATCTTGCTCTATCATCCACATCCTCTGATGATGATGTATAGACTCCCCATTCAGAACTCGACTCTGAACCCCATGAGTTGGTGTGAGTTCTCGCACCGTTGTTGTATGCAGTGTTCAGCATGTTGTTGATACTTGACCACTGGAAATTTCCGTTGTTGTCATTCTCCATTGCTTGGAAATAAAGTTCAGCCTCAGGAGCAACTCCTGCATATCCTCCCCTACTTCCGTCTCCCAGCACAGTACATGCGACGTGTGTTCCGTGTCCCGAATGAGCGTCTGCAGTAGAGCCATCGCCGATTACGTCAACGTTGCCAATGATTCTAGTTCCAAAATCACCGTGGTCTTCATCAATTCCAGAATCTGCAACCGCAACAATTTGGCCAGAACCATCCAAGTCGGTTGTGTAGTACTGCTTCATAGCGTTGATATTCATGTGATTACGGGCTTGGTCATTCCAAACTGTCAGGCTTGGCTGACTTCCAATCCAAGCAATAGATGGCTCTGCTGCAATGGTTGCAATCGAGGTTGAAGTTAACCCATCGTATCTTCCGGTTTCAGCAAAACTTGAGTCTGAAAGGAAACCATTTGCGACGCTATCCAATTCTTGGTGTAAGCGCATGCCCCAATTGTCGGAGATATCAACTCCGGGAAGTAATGCATCTGCACGCCAAGATTCTATTCTTACGGAAGTAGACTGTTCAGCATTCATCACTGAATAATCAACAACCATTGCCAAAGGCACCTGTTGTACAGAGGCTACTCCAGTAACCTGAGCGAGGCGTGCTAATCCCGCTTGTGTACCTTGAACTAGTAATCCAGAGGGAGCTATGTATTCCCTAACTTCAACTCCATTTTCATCTGAAATATCTGCTCTAATCTCGGCGAATCTGAATTCAGTGGAAACCAGAACCAATCTCAAATCAGGCCTAGGCGTGAGTAATTCTTCCGGGATTTCTTGTTCAAACAATATTCCCGAAGAGTCATGAATTCCTAACCTTGAGTGTGCAATCAGAGGTCTATCTTCCAAGGATTGAGAACTGTCCAATTGGCCTACGAAATTGCGGATTGAATCTTCCGGTAAGTCGAATTTTACCCACTCAATACCTGCTTCTTCAGGTATCTGTTCCGGTTGATTGACAACCGGTATTCCCGATAACAGGAATATTATGAGCAGTAAGAAGGCTCTACGCACATTCTTATGGCGTGGAAAGTTCGTTTTAGGAGTTGCCTAAACTAGCCTCAAAAGAACCACGTTACTTCCTTGCAGTCATTATGGAATTTTGCGGTAACTTGTTCTGATACAATATGGATGAATTGTTCTTGATTTTCTGAACCTCTGAAATCGGTCCATTCAATCTGAACTTGTATGGTATACTCTTCCCACACAGAATAACCTCGCAAATCCAATTCCATCTTATCGCCCGAAACGCTTGTGAGACTGGGTATGGAATCAAAAGTAACCGTTAGGCTATCTAAAACCGTCATCTCCTGGTCAACGAAATCAATTGTCAGTGTGACATCCCTGATTTCTCTGCTACCGTCGTTAGTGAGCTCCGCTAAAACAACATGCCCATTTCTTTGAAGATAGAGGATGTCGATTTCCACGTCATCTCTAGGAATTACCCAATACCATGTAGATACCAATGCACCGAGTAAAATAATCAGAATCACTCCAGCAAGTGCTACTCGCAATGGATGTATTTTTTCTGTCAATTCAACGACGAATTCACCTATTTCTTGTGAACGCTCATGGAGTTCTTCCTCCATTTCCTCGTCGTATTCTTCGCTCATCCTGTCACCATCGCTATCGCTGTCGCTACGAATGAGGAGAACGGATCTCCAATCATAATATGAGTAGTCTCTATTTCTCCACCTGTCAAACTACTAATCAGAGATAAATCGGTTACAACGCCGTTTACTCCAACACTAGATGCTGTAGGTATTCCGCCAGTAAATTGTGCATCGAGTAGAACGCCTCTCGCGTCTATGCCCATGCCAAGTACGTCGACCTCGGTATGTGAGGTTGCCACAATTCTACCTCCTGTAATGCCGTCTACAATAATCACAGGATATCCTAAAGGACGGTGGATGTGAACTTCGGCTCCTTGTAGATTTTCACCTACTAATTCAGCAGAAATTATCTCTACGCCTTCCTGTACTACCGAGTTACTTCTCCTTATGTACAGTTTTTCCACACCGTTTCCTGAAGCAGAAATACTCGCTCCATAATCCTCGGTTACTCCCATCACGAATCTATCTGGAAGGTTTTCTGCTAGCATCAGGTTATCACCCCTAATGTTCTGAGCCTTACCTTTGGTTTCAATGAATAAATCCATATCATCGCTATTCGAAGAATAATCCATTTCGAACATTCCTTGGAATGACTGTTCTTCATTTATGTCAAAGTTGTTTGCTGGCGCAGCCTTCAAGTGCATCTCTCCAGGAACATCTCTGATAAACATCGTAGCAGGCCACCATAGACCGTCTATCTTCCTTAGTTGCTGTAACATCATAGAGTCTGCTGAATTAATTCCGATTCTATCCTCTGGGGGAACAATCAAGTCTGCTTGCAAAATGTCTCCAACTTTCGCGTAGAGTTGGTCAACTGATGCTGGTGCGTTAAACATCATCATTTCCGTTCTTATACCACGCAGTCTGTCTAACTGTAGAATTCTCGCATGCTCAAGACGTTCTCCCAAATCGTATGTCATATCGATTGTAGTTCTTGGAATCAATAGGTCTGATTGTGTTGAGACAGTAGCATTCAATGTGACATCTCTCTTCACGTTGATGTCGAGTCCTGTAAGAACAATAAGAGAATCAGCGCGAGAAAGACCGTTCAACTGAATCGTTAGGACTGGTCTAAATGGAGTATACTCTTTCAGAGATGCTTCGATTTGGAAGGTTGGAATATCATTCTCGATTTCTACTTTGTAGCCGAGCTTTATCTCTCCAGCAGGCAGTTGAGGCATCCAAATTCTGCTGTGCCATGACCTTCTTTGGTCAAACGTAATACCTTCTTCCTCAAGTGTTTCCGTGTCTAGTAAACTCATTTCTCTTGGTGAAATATAGCCATCTTCTAAGGCATCAATTAGGGCGGAAGCTTCAGTAATTCCTGCCCATTCTACAACTTGAATAACCTCTCCTTTTTCATCTTCTGAAATCTCGAAATCCGCTAATGCCTGCGATACTGTAAGACGTGAACTTTCTGTAAACTCTGGCAGTCTACTGTAATTGAAATTCAGTTCGGTTACCTCAAGAACCTCTCCCGATATTCCGTGGACCCACTCTGGTTCATTTGGTACGTTCTTACCTTTACTGACATCAAGAGTAATGTCGAATTCTTCCCCTGTGCGTAGATTAAGCCCTAAACTCAAGTTGCTTTGTATGTTTGAAGCATCTCCCAAATTTACCATACTTTCCACAGCGAAGTCGTTTACTGAAGAGCCGAAGTCAATCATACCTGACAAGAAGAAGGAAAGTGCCAAGATACCATCTGCGTCTCCAAACTCTGGGATTGTAATCATGTCGGAATTTTCAGAGGATGGAAGCGATAGTGTAACGTTTGCAGGTAGAGGGTCTAGATGAATCCTGCCTGAAAGGCCAAGGAACTTATCGCCCCTTTCACTTACATCTTCCAACAGTACGCTGAATGGTGAAGAGCCTGTTCGGTTCATCACAAGTTCGCTATTGCCTCTTGGCCCTAATGCACCAGGTTCCTCGGGAGGATTCAAGGTAATTGATGTCAGATTTGAAAGGCGCAGAGACATACTAGCCTGTCCCGAAACCTGATCAATCCAGAATCTCGCATGGTCATCGTCCATAGTTAGTGGAACAGAGGCGTTCGATATTTGCACTTCAATCGAACCAATACCATCGGGTGCAGACATTGCAAGCGTGTCGCCTAACTCAAGTTCAAACTGCGAAGGAAGACCATTCAACCGAAGTGCATTGTACTGGCCATCGCCCTCACCACTGTAAGTAATCGTTCCAATCTCATCTGATGCAGTGTAAGTGATTTGTGAACCCTGCTGAGCAATTGTCAGATTAGATGGACGGTTGGAAATCGATGCGAATTGTCTTACATCTCCGTCTGTGGAATTTGAAAAATGGCGCATATGACCGATGATTAGTTCATCACCTGAACTTCCTGTAATCGAAATCGTCCGCAAGTCCGTATCTTGGTCATAAGAATAAGACGCTCCTGAAATATCTGTTACCATCAAACTGATTCCCACGGGAACTAGAGCGGGGTTTACTCGGCCATACTTACCGTCCACGTTTCCGTTTTGGTCGGTATAATCTAAGTCCTCGGAAAGTAAAATGTGATTGCTATCCATTACTGGATGAGGGCTGCTACCGATAGCGAGTTTTACTCCTTGTACCATCGATTCAGATCGAGTGCTTCCGTCCGACCAAGATGCTCTAACTTGATTGTAACACTGTAGGAATATTTCCCCGCTAGATTCTCCTGCAGTACCAACAATTGCTTCAGGTAATCCGTTGAGAATTGTACCAAGGTCGAGAATAATCTCTACTAAGTTTAGTACTACGTTATCGAGAACTTCGCTCAACAAATCTGGGGCAGTCCCGAACTCTACCCTAACCCGATTTGATGTAGGAATCTCAAACGTTCCGAAAATTGCCACCACTTCGGGTAGGTCAAGAATCTCTACCTCCATTGATGAAACGTCAGATGCATAACCGTGTCTTTGGAATGTAGAGACATATTCTAATTTAGAAATTCGTTCTGTTCCAGCTATCAAAATCAGACTGTTCCAACGGTTATCACTCGGGTCTAGAACCAATGTAGGGTCTGCAACATTGGTGGACGTATCCGCTGTGTAATTCTTTATCGAAATAATCAGAGATAGTCGATTTGGCATCTGTCCAGGAAGGTTACTCGAGCCAGGAGCTTCACCAATCAAGGTGAAGATCGCATCTATCTCTTCTTGAGGCATTGTGCCCTTTGGCATATCTCTAACCCAACCACGAGAGTCTGTGATGTTACCAAATTGACCTCCTGCCTCAATGTGCTTGGATCTGTCCTCGAAGTAATGGAAATAGAGGTCAGCATCAGTATCGCTGAAGATTTCGATATTGTCGAAAGAGTTCTCTCCTGCGTTATCGTTTCTTATAACTAGGTCCAACTCTTCTGGAAGTCTCGTTTCACCCTCTACTGGGTGAAGACCAACATCGATGTATCCAATTTCATCCAACGGCCTAAATCCATCCAATTCTGGTTCTTTGAAATGAACATAACCAATGCCTACCGAATATCCACACTTGTGTTCTCGACTTTCTGCTGAATGGTCTGCTATTGGGTCATACCAACTTGAATCTTCACAATCGGTTTGTTCGTTTGCAGAGTTTCTATTTGGGTTTGAAATTAGAATCGCATAAGGTGCTGAAACTGAAGTAACTTCCAAGCCAGAATCATCTCCTCCTGCAAAGATATTGAGAATGTCAGCAAGGGTTGTGAATGTACCAGTTACATCCAAAGTCAATTGGTCCAGTCCAACCCTTACTTGGAAATCATGCGGGGGTTGTGTGAACCTTGAATCGATTACAAGAGCATATGATTCGCCATCTCCAGTGAATGTTAGGTCGTATGCTACGCCTTTCATCATTGAAACTTCCATGCTTGCCATATCATCCCAAAGCGGGTCGGTATGGTCCAATACGCGAACTCGCCATTGGAAGTTTGGTCTAATCCAAATTGATTCGACAACCGGGATTAATCCGTCACTCAATTCAACATCCCAGCCTTCGCCTTGGACTCCAAGACCGAGGATAGAGAGGCCCACGGCAACGTCATTCCCTCCATCGCCATCCAAATCAATCGCATTCTCGAATAGACCGGTGTCTCCAAATGAAAGCACATCACCAGTGAATGTACCGTAGTCCCATGCTTCATACTGCGGCCCGTTGTTTCTCGCTGTGTAATTTACGTAAAGCGAGTATGTGTTTGCACCAAATGCGAGCGGGTCGTTGAATCCTGGTGGCAACTCGAATAATGTGTCTAAGAGATTGTTAGGCCATCCATCGGGATGTGAATTTGGGTCAGTCAGGTAAACGTACGGTCGAGGATGTGATGGTGTTAGAGGTTCTGTCTCCCGCATCGTAATGTCACCAATTACACCATCTGTTGCCAAGAGGGCATCTCCGTCTGCAATCTCCCTGCCACGAGCCTCCAGTGCACTCAGCACTCCTTCTGCGGAATTCCTAGCGATATCGTCTTCGCCCGAGTCGCGCTCTTCGATTAGTGCATTTGCCATTGCTTCGAGAACACCGAAGTCATCTCTCCCAACAGATTCATCAGCAGAAACTGGATTGAAAATAGGCAATAGCATAACGATTACAAGCATTATCGCTACCTTGCTAGAATCAAGTGGCTGCGGGACTCCGCGATGGAGAAGACGCACACCTGATTCTGACATCGTTTCAATTACGTCATCTACACCCAAATGAAACCATCCCCATCGCGAGCGCGAGATTTACGGTTTTCAGCGTTCAAATAATTGGTCAGTTCCACAATTAGGACAAGCCACGACAGCGCTTCTAACAGATGATGGAATTTGCACGCTGAAGGGTTTAACACATGCTGAACATTGAGAACTCAGACTATGAGTTGATGGCTGAGTTTGCTGTTGAGGTAATGCAACCCCTCCACTTCTTACTCTACCAGTTGACGGATTTGGCGTAGAGTCAACCACAGCGGGTATTTCTGGTTCGTCTGCAAATGCTGCTAAGGCTGCTTCAGCCAATGCTGGGTCTACTCTTCTAACGGTAGGAGCTGGCCTGAAACCTGCGTTTGGATCAGTATTCTGTGATTCTCCATATATCGCATTAAACTCGGCTGATTTCGCATCAGATTGGAGTTCTTCAGCGGATTTTACTTCAGCACCATCTGTGATTCCTGCCATCTGTGCTGCCTTTGCAAAGGCTGGTAACTTGATGCTCCTCGTGATTTCGTATACTCTCGAGGTTGCCTCATCACGAGATAATCCTCGGGCCATTAGAAGTTCGACTGCATGTCTTCTCTGAACTCCTTTGTAGCCGAATAGTACAACACCTGATACCACAATGATAACTGCAAATACTACAGCTACAATCGCAATGAGCCCCGTTTGGCTTGGTGGCTCTGTTACCATAACCTCAAAAATTTCAAAATCAGAATTATTTGATTGGTCGTAAACTGTTACTGCGAATTTTGACTTACCTGCTTCATCGAATGATATTTTCAAGTTTGGTCCGACAAAATCAGGGTCATTCGTAGCATCACCATCGCCATTACTGTCCCTTTCTAGGTTCAAATCCCAAGTAAATCGTAAGTCATCTTGATCATCCCATTCATCAGCAGCTTTGGCTTGGAATTCAACTTCCTCACCCATCTCTACCTCTGAAATATCTGAGATGCTAGAGGTTACTAGAATCGGTTCTGTGTCATCATAAACGACGATTGTTGTATTTGTTTGACCTGAGTTTCCTGAGGGGTCGGTAACTGTCAAAGTTACTGTATAAGTTCCAATTTCTGACCAACTAACAGTGAACTGTGATGCTGATGAAACCTGCTCACCGCCAACACTCCAGGATGCTGAAGCGATTGCGTGGTCATCGTTTGAATTAGAGGCCTGAAGAATTAGGTCGGATAGGCGTAGTAATCTCCTATCTCCATTAAGGTCTAGTGAACCCCCTGTTCCTGTGATTACAGCGGTTGGAGAAACGACATCCAAGACTTCAATCTGGTAGGTGGTAACAGTCACTGCTCCGGACTGAGATTCTGCTGTTAGGTTTACGCTTTTCATTCCTGGAGTACTCCATGAAGCTTCTACTAAATTTCCGACAGCATCCTCCACTCCATCCGAGTCAAAGTCCCATGATAGAGCCCTTACTTGTTGCAAACTGTTTGGTGTGTTGCTGGCATCGAGAGTGATTTTTTCACCGATTGTTGTTGTAGAATTATCGTAATCAGTCACCGTTGGTGCAAGTACGGGGTCAAACCAAGCCTTCAGAGTAAAATGTGCACCTGTCGAGCCTGCCTCTGCAATCAAATTCAGATTTTGTAGGTTCAAAAATTCTGAAATTTCCCATTCCAACTGCGTCGTTTCTTGTCCACCAAAGTCGTCAATGTTGGTACCTGAAATAATCAAATCCCCTGCCAATTGGTTGTCTGATTGAATGAATATGTCTCCAGAACCAGCCAGTGGGTGAACCCAATATGTCAATTCGGTCCCTGAATCTACATTGAAATCAACGAGGTTCACTCTTTCTCCAGCCTCAAGTTTGAATGTATCATGTAAGAGAGGATAATCCTCAACGTTTGCAGGAGCTAATTGAATCTTGAATCGGGCAGTCATACCTCCTTGGTCACCCATTCCTTCATCTCCGTCATGTGCGGAGTTGTCGAAAACGATGTACCAATTCTTAGGATTGATCGATTGAGGGGGTGCCCAATCCAACCACTGCGAGCCGACCATCGACTCAAAGGTGGCTTCTTGATTGAATGAAGAGCGGTAATTCTGACCGTTTTGATATGGCTGAATCGAATTTTGGTCGAACATCAGCACATCCATTGCATCGTCAAGTACCTCGATATCAATCGCTAGAGTTGTAGTATGACTCCTGACACCAATGTCGATGATGATACAAGCACCGGGGTCTACCGCAACCCCTGAACTAGTGGTTACAACATCTGAA
This sequence comes from Candidatus Poseidoniaceae archaeon, assembly GCA_049606035.1. Classification (GTDB taxonomy): domain Archaea; phylum Thermoplasmatota; class Poseidoniia; order Poseidoniales; family Poseidoniaceae; genus MGIIa-K1. Next base: position 18,567 of record JBMYVD010000030.1, read on the forward strand.
AGGTCGAATTCTGCACATTGTGGAGGAGCCCTACCTTCGGTTGCAGTTACAAGTGGTGCCATGAGAAGGCCGGCAAGCAGGATGACTAGAAATCGAGGACCACTCATATTCTTGCAAACATACATCTCGGTTTTCAAATTGTCTCAACTCTGTTATGCCCAGCCTTCTGCTTGTTTTACTAGATGATTGAGAGATAAATCATCGGCTAATACTAGCCTGTCACCATCACCTAAAGCAACGACTGATGAGTGTATTTCACGTGCTTCGGCTAGTGATGAATCGTGGCTATCAAGTCTAGCAGAATAATGAGTAAGAGCGAGGTGTTTGGCTGCGCATTCAATCGCTGTTCTTGCAGCACCCGCTGCTGTGGAATGTAGATGCTCGTTTGCTATGTCTTTGTGAGATTCAAGGAAGGTCGCCTCATGAATCAATAAATCACAATTAGAATCGATTGCTTGTTCAGCAGTATCTCCGGAAATAATGATTGAGCGCTCAGGAATTGAATCCTTTCTATAATTGGCCGCAATCAGTAATTCACCATCGTATTCTGTGTCTTCACCAGATGCAAGCAAAGCTTTGACTTCGTCGGGAAGATGGCTTGTTGCATCTCGGTCAAATTTTCCTTTCTTTCCATCCAATGCAACTCTCCAAGCAAATGATGGAACTGTGTGTTGTGTGTTGTGGGCAGAAATTTTTGCTTTTTTGAGTGGTTGGGGTAGAGATATCTGAGAACCATCGTTCATGTTTACCCATCTTTCACCATCACCCAATACCCATTGAACTTCATATCCAAGGGC
>JBMYVD010000031.1:0-19310 GCA_049606035.1 Candidatus Poseidoniaceae archaeon
TCTTTGCTGCCATCGCAGTTCTACCGTTAGCAGAAGTTGCTGCTCTCATACCAGAGAAACCAGCCAGAACGCTCGCTACTGCACCAGCCAAGAATGCCGCTGGTGTGTAAATGTCTCCGGTATCTACGTACAATAGGCCCGCAACTACCACGACGAATATAGAGAGAATCTTGTACTCTGCCCAAAGGAATGCCATTGCACCATCTTGAATTTCTTGAGTGATCTCAGCGACCTTCTTATCTTCAATTTCAATGCTATCGTTCTTCTTGTACAATACAAAAGCAACAATCAGTCCCACCAATGCTGCGCCAGCTGCCATTAATTCGATGTCCATACAATACACCTGCTGGCCGGCGACCTACCTCCCCTTCATAAGGACATCCCTATGAAAAACAACGGCGTATGCCGTTTTTGGCTCATTCCACAGTGAAGCCGGCACCAACAATTCCTTCTTTGATTTGGGATGATTCAAGCCCCTTTGCTTTGACAATGACTGTTCCTTCACTAGCCGAAGCCTCGACCTTCTTGACACCGTAAATCTTAGTCAGAGCACTCGAAACTTTACGCTCACAGCCACCACAATCCATCCCAGATACCTTGAATTCGAATGTCTGTGATCTTGAAAATAGGCCCATGGCTATACCAGCAGGCTCTGAGATTTGAATGCGATGGTTGATAGATGAGTGGCCACACCATTGAACCGATGGCAATCACTGCAGAGGAGGTCCTACAGAAAATCGGACCTATCCAAGAGGTTCTGGATGCTCACGATGGAGTTGTTACTGTCATCGATACCGCTGATGGAAACGTGATGCTTTCCCTTGACGGCGGGTGTGTTGGCTGCTCATCTACACCGATGACTGCGATGCAGATATACTATTCACTGAAGAAATTAGAAGAGGTCAACGACGTCATATTTGTAAATGGCGAACTTCCTGAATACATGCGTACTTTCATCGACCAGAAGATGGCAGATGAATCCCAGACCGAAGGAGAAATAATCTGATTATTCCTCATCTTTCCTACCGATACTGTGAGGATTTGCACCGAATGAAACATTCTGACCTTTGATATTCATTCTTGCAGCAATTGCAACAACGACACACAGTACTGCGAGTGGCTTTGGAAGATAGTTTGAACCCCACAATTCCCCACCTGCGGAAGAAAGCCACCAAAGGATTCCTGCGGTCAACAATAGCGAGAACATAATGAAATTTTGAGCAATCAATTCCATCTTCTCATTTCTAGAAAAAGTTGCAATGAAAATGAATGCAGTCAACGACAAAAAACACATCGATTGCGCAAGGGTCTCGATGATTTCGGTCTCGACCATGTCTATGCCAATAGGCAGGGGTTCTTCAACCCGCACGCATTCGAAGTCACATGGCAGGGGCATCCTGGACTTTGGCAAAGCCGCGAAAGAACGGACCACCATACTTTAGCCGTAACCAAGTTAGTACCGCTCTACACCAAATGGCAGTACTTTTGGAACTCTCTGGAGCCAACATGTTCAGAACTCGTTCCTACCAAAATGCATCAAGGCTTGTCGGTTCTCTTTCACAAGACCTTGGAGAATTAGTTGCGAGCGGGGAGATTTTCAACCTCAAAGGAATTGGGAAAGGACTTGGAACTGCAATATCACAAGCTGTAGGTGAAGGAAAATGGCCAGAAGATTGGGAGGATTTGCACACCAATACCCCCGAAGGTCTAATCGAAATGTTAGGCATTCCTGGTGTTGGACCAAAGAAAATCAAAATGCTTCATGACGAATTAGGCGTACTATCCGTCGCAGATTTGCAAGAAGCATGTGTGAAAAATGAAGTTGCACCAATGAAGGGATTCGGTGCAAAAAGCCAACAAAAAATCCTCGACGGCATAGATTTGCTTGCAAGATTCTCTGCACGACGTCGCCTCGATATCGGTCTAAGGTACGGGCAGACCTTCCTCTCGATGATCAAGGATTTACCGGGAGTTGAGAGAGCCGAGCTGGCTGGTTCGGCACGCAGAAGAAGAGAGACCATTGGAGACCTTGATATCGTCGCTGCAGTAAGGCCTGAAGATGTTGAAGCGGTCACAAATGAGATTCTGTCTCTTAAGGGAATAGCTGACGTAAAGGGTGCTGGTGATTCCAAGGTATCTGTAATTCTAGACACATCAATTTTCGAAGACGGATTCAGTTTAGGACACCTAGATGCAAACGTATTGGATGCAATTGGTGGAGAATCATACGAACAATTGGAGTCTGGTGGAACAATCGATGCACAAGTTAGACTTGTGCCATCCCACGTTTTTGCCTTCACTCTTGCCTACTTCACTGGTTCAAAGGAGCACAACATACGCATGCGACAAGTGGCTCAAGATAAGGGATTGAAGTTAAATGAGTTTGGCCTGATGCCTGAGACTGAACTCACAGGTTTAGAGGCTGCAGCGACATCGCTGCCTGCCCAAAATGAATCAGACATCTATGCGCATCTTGGCCTTCAGTATGTTACTCCCGAATTGCGAGAAGACCTTGGAGAAATGGAGGCCTCTGCAGCAAATGAGTTGCCAGAACTAATCACATTGTCTAACATCAAAGGGGCACTGCACAATCACACAACACTCTCTGATGGAGAAGCTAGTCTCGAGCAAATGGCTGATGCTGCAAAGCGAATGGGATGGAATTGGCTAGGAATAGCAGACCACTCTCCCACACTGCAAATTGCTAACGGTGCGAGTGCTGATGACCTGCTGGACCAACATAGAACCATGCAGAAGTACAATGTTGATTGGGCAAATGAAGGAGTAGATTTCAGATTATTCAGCGGAGTAGAATCCGACATTCTTGAGGATGGAAAACTGGATCATCCAGATGACGTTCTCGCTCAAATCGACTATGTCGTCGCTAGTGTACATGCTATGAGCCGCTGGAGAGGAAGGGATGAATCACAAAATACAGAAGACCTTCTGAAGTGTCTAGATCACCCCTCAACTACTGTACTTGGCCACCCAACTGGAAGAATCTTGCAAGGAAGAGAAGGATACGAAGTAGACTTACATTCGGTTCTAGAATACATGTCTGATGCAAACAAGGACGGGAAACTGAAAGCTGTCGAACTCAATGCATCCCCATACAGACTAGACTTAGATTGGAGATTGTGTAAGCGTGCAAAGGAACTCGGCGTACCTGTTGTAATCAACCCAGATGCACACTCTATCCAAGGGCTTGGAGACATTGATTACGGTGTTATGGTTGCACGCAAGGGTTGGTTAGAGGAAGGAGATATACTCAACTCGCTGACTGGTAAAGAAATGATAGAGAGGCTATTGGGGTGAAAAAATGAGATTTATTCGAGCGGTAATTATTGCACTACTTTCGATTTTCCCAGGCACAATCATAGGTTACCTAGGGTGGCTTGCCACTGGTTCAAGCGAGAATAATTACTCTCCCTCTGTGATAATTTTCTGTAATGTAATTCCATTTGGATTCGTGTTTTTAGGATTCATATGGGCTTGGATTAACGGCGAAGAATACGGCGTAAATTACCGAGGCTGATACTGTGAAGCGCTCTGAGAAGGCTGAAAAAATTCTAGAAATGCTAGAAGAGTTCTATCCAGAAACTCCTGTGCCACTTGACCACGAGACTCCTTTCCAATTACTCATTGCGGTATTGATGAGTGCACAAACCACTGACAAAAAGGTGAACGAGGTTACTCCAGAATTATTCAGGCAAGGACCTGACGCTGAAGCAATGGCTAAATTGAGTCCGGAGACCATTCAAGGAATAATCAGGGAAGTCGGTCTTGCACCAACAAAAGCAAGGAATATTTCCAAACTTGCGAATATCCTAGTAGAATCTTACGGTGGAGAAATTCCAAACACATTCGAGGGGCTTGAAGGCCTTCCTGGCGTAGGACACAAAACAGCAGGAGTAGTAATGGCACAGGCATTTGGAGTACCTGCATTCCCCATCGACACCCACATCCATAGACTTGCAGCAAGGTGGGGACTATCCAACGGGACAAATGTCGTAAAGACAGAGAAGGACCTGAAGGCGATTTTTCCTAAAGAATCGTGGAATAAGTTACACCTGCAAATCATATTCTTTGGGAGAGAGTACTGCCCTGCAAGAAATCACGATTTGACAACCTGTCCAATCTGTTCATGGACTGCGACTAAGAAGAGAATCCGTGAAGAGATGGGCTCTCGCTAACATCCTCAAACCCTGCCATTGGGTCTGGAACCCCCTTTCCACCAATTACCCAGATTAGCATGTCAACCATGCCTTTGGCTCTAGCGAATTTAGCCGCTGCCCTTCTGCAACCAGCTTTGTCACCCACTCTTTTCCTGTGGTGAAATTTAGATTTCTGCTCATACATTTGCTCGCGTGCTTCATCAAGCATCATTTCGATCTCTTTCCAAGACCGTGTATAGGCTGGTTGTGCTTCCATCAAATCAACTTCCGTTGTTGTGTCCAGCCTTCTTTCATCATTCTGAATCCCCAAATCATCAAAAGGGATGCGATGAGTAATTCCGTGGTCAATGCTACTGAATTGACAATGTCTGCCATGGTAGTCCTAACACAGAGTGATGCATTGGCTGTGTGTGTTTAGGATAGATATTCCACAATATTCTATTTTCATGTGCTAAACATACTCGAGGCACCATCGAGTATGAACGAGGAGATTAGACTTGCAATCGCAGCAATCCACAGTAACTGTATCATCTGTCCTAGAGCACTAGTGTATCCTCCACCACGCAGTCGTGTAGCAATGAAAGATACGGCTAAAACCTGAACAAGAATAAGAATAGATGCAATAATCTTGAACATCAAAATATTATCTTCAACGGCGGAGGGATTTTCCATAACTGGAAGGACGAAATCTCCTGCTGCATCTGAAATTGAACCAATATCTGTAGTTTCTGCGATGCTTGTGGCAACACCTGCAATCGTCTCACCAAGTTGCAGAACAATCGATATGGTAACGTTCAGAGAAACGACTGTAGAAATCAACAATCCAAGTGCTACACCCCACATCGTGGATGCAGAGAGGCTTCTTCTACGCCTTAGAGAGAGGAGATTGGTTACCGAGCGTGAAACCATATCAGCTGTTTGAGCAGGCTCACCAGATGACTGTGAACCTTCGATGTAAATTCGATTGTAGCGAGAAATTACTGCAGAGTTGGTGTCCGCGGCGAAATAGTCCCAAGCTCTCTCGCTGTCGATTCTTGTCGACAACCTCTTTTCCAAGCGGTCAATTGATTGGTCAAGCATTCCGAAATCAATACCTCGTAATGCTCTAATTGTAGCGCTTGGTTCTGCACTTCTAGCCTGTGCAGTTCCACCCAGAGCACGAATGAAATCTGGATAAGCCTCGTCTCTTCTCAGAACCTTACTCTCTTCCCTTTGTACCAATACTGAAGGCACTAAGAGTGGGGTTAGAGGAACCGCTAGTAGAATTAATCCATACTTATCCCAAGTTGTTGTGAGTCCATCCCAGAATGCGATTACAACTGAAACCGTAACAATCAGCAAGAGTACACTAACTATGCTAGCACCTAACCAGGTCTGCCTAAACAACAATCTGAATGGTGTTTCAAATTCGTCTCTTGCAAATGTTTGGTCGTCGGGTATCGTTGCCCGGAAAGCAAACAGGGCGCCGATTTGGATAATCACGAATACGAATCCTGCCAACAATAGCCATCTAATTCTAGTTGCTAACTCAATTGGCGTCGCACTGCTTCCATCTCCAATTTCGAAGAGAACCAGGTGAATTCCAGCGACTACCAAACCGAATAGTCCTGCAGACACGAGTGAAACGTAGATTTCCTTTAGGGTGTCAACGCTCTCTAGTCTTGTGTCATAGAGAGTGTTGTACTGTTCAGCGACCGTTTCTTGTTCGGCACGCATGAAGGCGTCAATCGGTTGGCCTGCCTCTATTGAGAAAGCCATTCTATCCAAGAAATCAGTCCAAAGCGGAGAAGGAGATTGTTGTGCTACAATTCTTGCTGCTTCAGGAAGAGAGGTATGCCACTTATCGACGAGCGTTTCGATTCTCTTGACCTCTTGAGCCAGTTCACCATAGTCCTTCATCTGGCGCAATATATCGAAAATCGTGTCTGCTCCAACCTCTCCGAGGGATAAAATTCCCATTCTTGTAATGAACATGTGCATCTCTTTCTCAATCTTTATCGCCGAACGATTCACTTCCAATATCGGGAAGTAAATCGCTGCACCACCCGTGAGAATTGGAAGTAGTATAATCAGAAAAACTCCAGTAAATCCTGCGAAAAGACCGCCTTCAGAAAAACCTCCAGTTAGGAAAATCAGCAAAAATGCTGTTACCAAACCAGCCAGCGCTGCGGGCAAAACGAATGCAAATAGGAAACGAGGAACTGGCATTTCGAGGCGACGCAGAGCAATCTGCCAAGTCGCCATTCGCTCCATCCAATCATCCCCATCTCAGCGTTCAGTTATGCTGACCCATGTGTCTACTGCGGAACGGAATGCTTCCCATCCACCATTGTAATACAGATTCAGTAGATCGAATACATCATCATAGTGAGTCAAATTTCGGTCTGCCATTACTTGAATTGCTTCCGCACGACGAGTTAACTCATCGTAAACATCTCTCTTATTCTCGAATCCCATCTGAGCGGCGATTTTGTTTTCCATTAGGTGAGACTGGAACATACCACGGAAGTAGTGCTTATCCTTTACAGGGTCCCATTCGAACATTCCTCTTGTTAGGACACCATCGCTGTGTTTGTTGTAACCAATTACCTCGTCAATACCAGTAATACGTCTTGCTATTCCACCACCAGGTGCTTCGACAACTTCTTGGAAAATTGCGAAATTCAAGTTATCGAAGAAACGAATTGGAACGTTAATCGGGTCACCAGTAAATCTCTGAATCATCTTGACGATAGACGATGCGTGGAATGTAGCGATAACAGGGTGACCAGTCTGCATAGCCTGGAAAGCTGTTGCACCTTCTACACCACGAATTTCACCAATGATGATGTATCTTGGACGTGAACGCAAAGCCGCCTTTAGCAAGTCGAACATCTCAACTCTGCTTTCCTCGTTCTTTGAATCACGAGTAACCAGCCTCTGCCAAATCTTGTGCCTTACCTTAACTTCAGGAGTATCTTCAGCAGAGTAGATCTTGACATTGTGGTCAATGAATGGAAGAATTGCATTCAGCGTTGTAGTCTTACCAGACGCTGTTTCTCCACTTACCAGTACAGACATTCCATACTCCAAACATATCCAAATGTACGCTGCTTGTTGAGCACTCATCGTGCCCCATTTGATTAATTGAACAACAGAGATTGTCTCTTCTGCGAACTTTCTGATTGTAAATGACGGTCCCAGCATGGATACGTCATCTGAGAAAATGATGTTGATACGAGAACCGTCAAGCAATGCTCCATCAATAATCGGTTTGTTGTCGGAAACTGGGCGGCCTATGCGCTCAGACATAGCCCTTAGGTACCTCGCCAACAAGTCTCTTTCACGGAATCTGATGTTTGAGGTTACCATACCGAAGACCTTGTGATCCATGTGCACGTGTTTTAGACCAACTGAGTGTATATCTTCCAGCATTTCGTCAGAAAGAAGAGGCTCTAGTGGACCATTTCGAATCAAATCTCGAATAATGGTGTAGCGTAGCCTGTCTCTTTGTTCCTTGGTGACAACAATTCTCTTGTCATCCATACCTAGAACTTCCCACATTCTTCCTTGCCTTCTTACAGCACCCCTTGCTTCTGTATCGAGCATTGTGTATCTGTCAATCATTCCAGAAAGGATGTTTTCAAATTCATCATCCGTCGTGAATGTAGGAGCGCTAGGTGCTTCTTGGAGTAGGGTTTCGATGAGGTTTCTTCGAATGTTTTCTTCTTCATCGGTCAATTGCGGCTCAAGACCGAACCACAAGGTTTGGCCCTCTGAACCATCATCGTCCTTTGGACGGTACATGTGAACGAAAATTGGCTCTTTAGTTACGTAAATCAAATTCATCGGCTCTACTTTACGAGCGTCTCTATCCAATGGCCCGTAGTAATACGGTCTGCTGCCATATTGTGCTTCGAAATCCTTGACCCATTGTGCTACGTGAGGATGAGCAGCCATCACAGAGTCGAGATCTCCTCGCTGGAATCGTAGTTCTTCGTCTTCCATCAGCTCACCGCCGTGATATCTACGATGAAGCCCATGTATGGCTCAACACGCCATCCAACGCTTGCTTGAACAGGACCTGCTGCTCTCAAGAATCTTGTAACTACGATGGTTCGCTTGATTTCTCCACCGACGAAACCTGCATTCATGTCGAGGAGTACCTCGCATGATGAGCGTAATTTGTGTAGTAGTTTCCCATCCATTTCTTCAGGGTCTACTGTGAGTAATAGTGAGCGTGATTCGCTGCAAATCTTGCGCAGCTTCTGTAGTGTTGCTAAATGTTGTGAGGCATCCATGCCCTCTGGAATTAGTGCAGATGCTGAGTCAACGACTACAACATCGGCCTTTTCGACTGCGTCCGATTCTAGCACATCGAACAAGTCTACTCCTTCCTTTGCTTCTGCGATTACACCAAACCTGGAAAACACCATCAGCATGCCGCTAGCGATGTAATCTGTTACTGGATAACCGATGGATTCCATTTGCTCAATCCATCCACGGGTTGTAAGTTCAGTAGTTATTACAAGGACCTTGGAGCCATTTTCCAATAACCCAAATATCAATCTCTGGCTTACTAGAGATTTACCGCTACCAACCTCGCCCTGAATCATCCAAAGGCTTCGGTTGGGTAGTCTGGCTCCCATAGCGTTAGCAAGACTGTCTTGCTCAAGTGTGAACTCGTAGCCGTCTTCGACGGGCTTAGGTGCTTCATCAAACACTCAGCCTCACCTCGGCTGTTTCTGAATCGGTGCCCTTTACGCCATCTGTAACTGTTGATTGGGCGATAATTGTAACAGTTACTAGGTCATTGTCTGAATAACTGAAACTCGCATCAGTCACAGTGACTTCCATAACATAGTCCGTAGCCCAGACCCCGTTTGAGGGGTAGAGAGTCGCAGAGCCTACTACACTAGTTGATACTCCATCTACGAATATTGTGAAGGAATTCGTGTCTAGGACCCTAATTCCTGTATTTTGGAAGTATAGAGTTATTTCCTGATTCGCACCCGATGTGTCCAGCAATACATCGCCTCTATCACCACTGAATGAAACATCGGTTTCTGCGTCAGCGACCTTTTCTTTAGCGTTGGTTCCACTTGCTTCTGCAACTTGTCCCCATGACTCAAGCAGAACGACAGATGCCGCTCCGCTGATTAGCAAGGATGTTACGAGTAGTATCATTGTACTTGCACCACCATCTGCCATTCAATCACCTCACAGGACTCTAGCAGCCTTTGTTTGACCATCGATTGTTACAGCCAAGCGGGTAACTGTGGTTTGACCGCCGCTGTAGTAGTAGAATTCGTGAGTCTCTCCAGGGAAGATGATGGTTGGTTGATATCCTTCATGCCCATCTGAGAGATTCATTGGAGCGCCTCCATCACTAAACAACCAAGCAAAGTCCGTGTCTACATCCGTACTTCCATCATTGGTGATGTTAGTGTAGACCAAGTTGCCTAGTGTTGCTGTGATGTTGAGATTGCTCCCAGTGTTAGACCCCGTGACCTCCAGATAGTACGTGGAGGTGTAGAGATACGACGAACCGTGGTTAAGGATGTTTAATCCTGTAACTGTACCTCCGGAGATCACAAGGTCTGCGAGGAAAGAGCCAGCACTGCCATTTACTTCGACTTGCCCGGCGGAATAATTCACTCCACCGTTGTTAATCGTGTATGACACTACTGCTCCCTCAACGTTTGTGGCATCCTCAATGGTAAATTGTGCAACGGGTTCAGCAGCTGCCTCGATCTGCGAGATGGAATCATCCACCTGCGATTCAAGAGTAGCCATCGCTAATGCGAAAACCACCAGCAATGATGTTCCTACCACCATCGCTCCAACTGCTACACTACCCATTTCACTCTCCACCTCTGAGTGCTCTCGCTCTTCTCCAGTTGGAGATTAGAGCGGAGAATGTCAGCAATTCTCTGTGTGGCAGATGGTCTTCAAGCGCACTCTCGGTTGAACCTGGAGCGGCCATTTGAACAATTGCCAAAACGAGTCTTCCTTCATCCGCTGTAAGCATACCAGAACTCATCGCCTTCTGAGTGAAGGAGACCGCCGCCATGCCCGACAGATTGTCAAGGAGTAATGCTGCTACAGTCGGCGCACCGACTGATCCATCTGTTCCCTCTCCTAAGTGCGCCGGGGCGACTAGGAATGGGTTAGATGCTAACGCTTGAGCTTCGTACAACTCCAACAGCGGTGCTGAGTCTTCGGACTTGAGACGTTCTGTTCCTGCTGCTGTGATTACTTCACCCGACACTGTGACAATCGTGTCACCTTCGCCTAGTTCAACATCGCCAGCGCCTGCTGCGTCCATGTCAACGGCACCTGCAGCATGTGCTACTACACCGTCTTCAAGTCGATTTTCAACCCTGCTAAGAATGTCTTCCACCAAATCGATTCGGCTGGAAATTAGCCTTTCTAAGCTTGATGTGTCGACATTTGCCTGGACCTGCGCCGGTGCAGCCGAGGCTGCAGTCGGAATAGATCCGCTACTGTTGAGTCGTGCTCTGGTTGGCCCGGGAGAAATCGTCCAAGCATCCTCTTCGGTGAGCTCACCCTGTTCGGGCATTGGAACTTGCTCAATCGCTATGTTAGACATAACGCGCAAGCGCTCTTCCGTGAGGTCGCCTTGGGCGTCCCCGGACTTTTCACTGCTACCGAATGGCCATGCCATTTCAGTACCTCCTAATTCTCATTGAACCCCATTGCCAAAGGGCAACTGTTTGGGGTTCAGTTCGAATCAGATAACTAGTGATCCTCTGGTTGTGTCAGAGATGTATAGGGTCTCGTAAGTTGAGCCGCCACCTTCGACGTGTATCCATAGTGTGACTTCACCGTTTACACCAACAGATGTTGCGGAGCAGTCGTCACCAGGCGCTGCGTTCATAATTAGAGCGTAGGTGATTCCTGGTTGTAGATCGTTAGTACCAACTGCAGTTCCCCCGACGTCATCGACATCTGTTGCTGCGGTGAAAGTGCCTGAAACATATTGGTAAGCACCAGCTGTTGTTTCACAGGTCATCTGGAAATCAGTAGTGGTCTCATCTAGGATTTCAGAACCTGGTGCTGTCTCGAAGTACAGCAAGTAAGATGCTGCATCATCGTAGACGAAAATCGAGTTGACTGAAATCTTACCAGAGATTTCTTGTTGTGTATCAGAACCAGTCTGTTGTGCGTTTTGCTGTAGTTTCTCACCGGTTTGGATGATAACTGCACTAGCGACTGCTGCCACTAGAATTAGTGCAATGAAAACAATCATTGCACCGATACCAATAGAACCGATTTCATCATTCTTAATTTCGTTATTTCTCTTCATCATAATCACCTCAAACAACTTGGTCTCCTTGTGTTGTGCTCTGGTAGTATAGAGTCTCGTAAGTTGAACCGCCGCCGTTAGCGGAGATTACCATTGAGTGCTCTTCGTTTAGTGCAGGAGCGCAAGTTGCACCTGCAGCGCCACCGACTACTAGGTCAATCATGTACGTCTCACCTGGTAGGAAGACGTTGTTCGCTATCGCAGTTGTATCTAGGTTGGTAGCCGTACTTAGGTCTCCGTCTACAACAGCAGGTGTACCAGCACCATCGTCACATATTACAGCCCAGTGGACTGCATCATCTGCGATTGGTTCGGAACCTGGTGCTAATTCAAAGACCATTGTGATCTCTTCGGCAGCAGCTGTTTGTGCGCCTACCCAGACAGTGATAATCGAGATTTTACCCGAAATTTCCTGCTGTGTGTCGCTTCCCGACTGTTGTGCGTTCTGTTGCAACTTTTCACCCGTTTGGATGATAACTGCGCTAGCGACTGCGGCAACCAGGATAAGTGCAATGAATACAATCATTGCACCGATACCGATTGAACCCCAATCGTTGTTTTCTTCGTTCATATTTTTCTTCTGCATTGGTTTTCACCTCTTTTTCTTTTTTGTATCTCTACATCCTCCCTAGTCGGCTCAACCGCCGCAGGGTGGAAAATGATCAGGCGGCGGTTTCACCTCCGTCGCCCATGTCTATGACGAGTGGCATACTTACCACCCCTATTTCGTCGGGAGAGAGTTTCTCCACGAGAGGAAGATTATGAGATTTGTAACCCGGTGGCATCCATGGCTGTAGCAATAGGTCGCGGATCGTTTCCATACTGCGGTTTTGTATTCGCATTGTTACTCTAACTTGACCTGCTTGTACTTCATACCCTGTCTGAATTGCTATCTTGCGAGAGAGAGGAATTTCATCCAAACCGAACCTCAGTCCTGGCTTTACTTCGAATCTAACAAGGATTACATCGCCTGGCCTCATTATTGGCAAATCAATGGATTCGGGGACACATTGCCAATCTTCTGGTACAGGAGGGGCCAACCTCATTTCAGGAATTGGCCTAGAACCATCGTTGCAGATTCTGACTATCATTACGCCCGTTTCGCCACCAGCGGGCCACCTTGTATCCACACCCATCCAGAAATTTCTAAACAAGAAAGGATTCAGTGCTACTGCAGAATCAACGACCAAGTCCCCAATTAATTGCTCAACTTCTTCTGCAGCATAGCCCACTTCACCGAGTTCTGCTGCACCTGTTGCATTACGCAAACGACGAAGAATTGTCTCCAATTCTGCTTCTGTAAGTGTTTTTTCGTTCAAAAGTCGGTTTAGCATTGCGATATTTCTTCGCAATTCTACAACGTCCTCTTCTAGAGAAGCCAGTGCTTTTTCAGCCCTCTTAACAGACCTACCTGCACGGCGTAGTTGATGCTGTTCTAGACTCGTTCTAGCCTCAATAATGTCATATTCTGTAGAAGCAAGTGAAGATTCATCACTGGATACACCGTAGACAATGTGCTCTAATTCTCTAGATGCACGAATCAGCCTGTCTGCACTAGTTTGTGAGTCTCTGATGACTCTGCGAGCATCTTCGAGGTCATTCGCTCCGACTTCGTATTCTTCTCCTTCTGACATCACTGCTCACCTCCTTCTTCATCCTCGAATAAATCTCCAACATCAAAACTGGAAGTTTCAGTTTCTTGAGGCAACTCAGAATTTTCTTGAACTTCTGATTCGAGTGCTACATCACTCTCTGAGTTAATTTCAGACGTGGTATCTACATCCGATAGAGCCTCTGCTTCCGATTCTTCCTCCATCAGTACGCCAACATCTTGGTCCCAATCGATAACAGCTGATTCTGAAGCATTTCCAATGGCAGCGGAAGCCGTAGACCTCGGCTGTGAGATAATAGAACTGATATCCAAACCATCACTTGCTAACTCTGTCAGCAATCTAGCAGGGTCGCCTAGGTCTCTCTCGATGCGGCTTGCCTGAACCTCAACTTCAGTTAGCCTTCCGTATAGTGAACCATACATTCTGTTAGCGTTCCAAATCAGGAATGTCACACCGAATATCACGATTACCAGATATGATACTAGACTGAACATATTTGCTGAGTCAGGACTCATTTGAGGAGGTACACCCAGAATTACTCCAATCATACCCAGAATAGGCATTGCCAATATTATTGTTAACTGACGCTTAGCATTCGATAGGACATCAAAGTGGTCGCTGTACAAAGTACTTATTCCCTTTCTTGCGCGTTGATAATCCTCGTGGATTAACTGGAATTCCACAGTTGACTTCCATGTCATGATCCAAACCCAGAGAGCAGCTAAGAAGAGAATCACAGGACCTCCCCACTCGCTGGAAATTAAGTCCATGAGATGGAAAGCGAATCCAAGTCCGAGAACGCCAGAATATACTGCAGCCAATCTGAATTTGTCATTTTGCCCAACTAGTCTTAGCAGACCGACAGATGCACCGATCAAGACTAGAACTGCGATGAAGGAAACAGTTACACCTGGAGACCATGAATTAACTGAGGTCTCTCTTGTAATTGATTTAGGTTCAATAGGTGCTCCATTCCAATCCATACCTTCTACCGTTAATTCACATGTGACATCGGTTGCTTGCGCCCACCAGTCTAAGTGGTCACTTTCTATTTGCCATTCAATTGTTGTAGAGTAATCTCCAGGCATCATACCGTGAGAATAAACTGGGTCAGTCACTTGAACCCCATCGCAAGTTAGTGTAGATGTGACATCCAAAGCAACAGAAGTTCCAATATTGCTAATTGTGGCAGTTACAATAGAAGTCGTGCCCTCCATCAAATCCTCAGACCCATAATCAAATTCAGAAATAGTGAGAAGGGCTTCAGTCTTGAAGTAGAATGAGAATGTTGCTTCAGTATATTCTGTAAATCCATTGTGCTCGTCTGGATGATATAACCTGAAAGTTAGGTCATAACCGTCGTTCTTCAAAATATTTGGACGGTTAGGGGTATCAATCACTACCCTCAGTGGATCATCTGTAACATATTCTTGCCTCAATGGAAGTGATACAACCGAGTGAGCACTACCCTCACAATCGTTTGATAGGTCGAGAATCTGATTCTCACCATCGACCTCTAAAGCGAAAGACCAATTCCAGTCACCTCCTCCTAGGTTGAGAATCGACGTATTGATTCTTCTCTCAGCATCACACAATTCAATCATGTACTCTACCGCAGAACTTCCTGCCAGTCCTGGGATGTGTGACCAAGTAATCTCTTCGGTCATATTTGAATTATCACTCGGCGGCAATCCTAGTTTGTAGTCTTGATATGCGAATAGTCTTGACATCTTTAGGGCGGTTTCCGCAACTGCTGAACCTGTGACCTCGGAGTCATTTGGAGTTAAGGTAACGCGTAGCAATGCCTCAGTGAAAATGTCTGGTTCAAACTTATCCGCTGTTACGGTAAAATTCAACATTACGTTGACTCCGACTGGTAAGAAGAGAGAGTTAGGCGCAGGGTCTTCCAAGTTCCAATCTAATGAGTTAATTTCTAATCCGGGCTTAAGAATATCATAATCAACAGTTACAGTGACGTCTTTGTTTCCTACGTTCTTTACTTTCACTCGCCAGTCATATTCGCTTTGGCGGCTGTATTTTGCCACATCTGGCCAGTCATCAAACTCGACTAGGAAGACTGGCGCAACAATGAGCTGAATCGTCCTTGCAGCGAGGAAATCGCCGTTATTTGCATGGTACAATGAGATAGTTACATTGTGAACGTCTCCATTTGCCAATAAAGAAGTTCCACCTAATGAAGGGACGTTGACTGTCAAATCATTTTGAAGAGTACCATCGATTGGAAGAGTAATCTGGTCTTGCTCCCAACTATGACCCCATCCTCCCTCAATTACAGCAGACACGTTTAGGAACTCTTCCAAGTTTCCAGTATTGTTGAAGGTGACTTGGATTACCTCGTCAACACCTGGTGTAACCGATATCAATTGCTGAACTTCGATTGCCAAAGCGTGATCTTCTGTTACATTAGCAACAACGCTTGCAGATAAATTCATGCCTCCGATTGCTTTTACCCATACCGTGACCATGTGGAGTTCATCAGCACTTGCTTCGAAATCAGGATTCAGTCGTATTTTTACAGCCTCTGAGTAGCCCGGACCTACTACGACCTCTGTCGGTGATTCTAATATGAAATCAACATCATTTGCTTGTGTATCATCTAGCCATACAGTATAGGTTGTTGCAACGTTACCTGTATTGTTGATGTAAACTCTAGTCAGTGGAGCCTCGTATGGCGATAGGTCAACAGTATGATTGGTAGGAATGAGTTCAAAGTTAATCGATTCCTCTACCCGGATGTAGATTGTACTGAGTGAAATCAATTCGCCGGATTCTCTATCCTCTGCCCTTATCGTCAAGGGTTGCATTGTGTCCGCCGGCGCCTGTGGGTCGGTGGTCACTCTTAGTGTGACATTGGAAATGTGGGCATCTCCAGTGGTTGGGTGATCAGACATTGAAGGCGTTAGATCTGCAATAATTGATGGGTTTGTAGGATCTGATGTTTCAAGTACAGCAGACCATAAATCCGGCAAGTCGTCAACAATTGAAAGCCTGTAAGATGACATGTTGTTACCAGTGTTAGCAAACCTCAAAGTGAAGTTTGTTTGATTTCCTACATCAGCATCAAGCGGGCCTTCGGTTACGATCTTTCCATCAGTGATGCTAGGAACTACAATTCTGATGTCCCTCGTCAAACCGTCAGAAATCAATCCATTGAAGGAGGATGATAAGCCGCTTGAGACCACAGGTGTTGCAGTAACTGAAACAGTTACTTCTCCCGCCATAGGTAGTTCGTCCGTTGGCCCATCTATTGCTAGGAACGATTGGAGGCTTTGACCGATCTGAAGGTTATTCACAGTGCTTGGAGTCACGTCTGTACCCCACCTCATTCCTTCGTTAACGCCACCCGGACTAAGTGGAGCAAATGTAGGAGTTGATGTTGTGATATCTGCATCGATTCCACCAGAGACGCCTCCC
This sequence comes from Candidatus Poseidoniaceae archaeon, assembly GCA_049606035.1. Taxonomy (GTDB): domain Archaea; phylum Thermoplasmatota; class Poseidoniia; order Poseidoniales; family Poseidoniaceae; genus MGIIa-K1. Next base: position 16,533 of record JBMYVD010000031.1, read on the forward strand.
CCTAGGTTGTGCCTTACTTCCACAGATAGAGATACGATTTTGTCGATTCCACCAGTTCCGTTTGCGTCGAGAATTTCTTGAGCGGTGAGTTCAATCAAATCTAGTTCAGGATTAGGGTCGACTGCGATGACAGGTCTTACTTCGAGTTCTACTTGTCCTAGCGTGGGAACGCCACCGCCGACAGGCGTTGCAGAGACCCACAGATTTAGGACGTCACCATTTGCATTTCGTTCTGCTGGATTAAGTGGAGACGAGATTGGAGCAGGTGTAACCAATATTGGAATAGAAACATTTTCTCCTACCCCTAATACACCCGTTGTGGTGACTGTAGACTCGATTATCCAATTATCAGCAGAAGAGGAAAGGCCTGCTTCTACATTGAATGCCGACGGTACATTTCCAGAATTTAGTAACGAGAACATCGAGGTGTTTTGCGTCCCGGGTACAACGAAATATTTCGGCTCATCAGGAGTTGTTGTAGCTTGATATTGGTCACCTACCATAACATGGCCGACACTTCTAGCGGTGTAGGAGCCATTAGCACTGGAGAGGTTTAGGTATACGTTCTCGATTGTTGGCTTCACTGCATTTGTTGGAACAGTTACTGGAACGAAGATGTTCCTGCTGCCACCGGCTGTGATGAAAATCGAAGAGCCATCCTGAGAATTATCATGCCATCCCAAATCCGAGCCAAGTTCGATAACTAGGTTGTCTGCGTCGCCAAGATTGGTTACAACATAGAGAACGTTGGTTGTAGCACCAGGCTCTATTGATCTATCATTTGGAGTAGACAGGTCAACGATGTAATTGGAGAATGTTACAGTTGAAACATCAGCGACTAACTCGTTTGTCCAAGATGTTCCGTTGAAAATAATCCTGGATACCATAGTCCAAGAACCGAGCATGGAAGAAGCATCGAATGTAGCAGATATCGCTTGACCCGAGGCAGGTGTAAGCAAATTACCTGGCTCGAGTAATAATGCTCCTGAGCCACCTACTTGGTCAGACCAAACTGAAAATTGGTTAGAAGGATTGGAATTCTCGGTGAAATGAATCTCATAAACAGCAGTTAGGTCTGTAACACCGTCGTTTCTAACTGTTACCTCATATGTGTGTGAGGTATGGCCCAACCTCAAATCTGTAAATCCAGGGGTTGGCCCAGGAACATTGTGCCCCAGAATTATCCCTTCATTTTGGATTTTTACATCGAAATCTATCTCCATTTCGTTATTCGTATTATCTGAATCTGCTGAAGACACTACTCTGGCGATCAATGTTTGGTCATCACCTGAAGATGCTGTCCAATCGTAAAGAATCGGGTTGGTCGTTGACGCAGCACCTATCGTACCCAAGTCGATAGTCTGCAAAAGTGTTGGATTACCTGTGTTGGCTGTGGTTTCATGCAAAATCTGTAATGTTGCAGTTCCAGCAGCAACTCCTATGTTCTGCACTACAATTCTAACAGTATGAGTGGTAGGGGCGAGAATATTTTGCCCCGCATCATCGATGGAACCTCCCGAAGAGAATGTCAACGCTGTTACTGAAAAATCTGGAGTTGTTCGGCCAGATGTTGCATCTACTGGCAAGATAGGTACAGAAACTTGCAGCATTAGAATTGCAAGGATTGCAAAAGCAACTTTTCGCTCAGACATCTGCCATGCCTCCCTTGAATGCATGAATTTGCACCGACTTGCCTTGCCTAGTCCAAACCGCTAAGAGTTGTTCCATGAGTTGATTATGGACTTCGTTGGCAATCCCAAGGCGCCTTCTTTCCTCCCACAGCAGAAGTTGTTCAGCTTGGGTCAATACTCCATCTTTCAGGTAGAGTTCGAGTGTTCGCCTGTATGAATCACGATCTGAAACAGCGTATACAATTTCGTCGCCTGGAAGAGTGTCTGCTCTGTCCTGTAGAATATTGCCGAGGTTCAATGCCTCCTCATATGATAGATTTCGACGGTCTAATTCGCTCTGAATACTCGAAGCGATTTCCTGTAGCGAGTAACGTGTAGTTGCCTTGTGAATTTGCCGCATAAACTTGCGGCATCTCCTAGACATACGTACACCTGCCATGGAATATTGTGTAAACCGGGCGGATTATAAGACAATCGCCAACACACCTAGTTTTTATGCAAAACGAAGTACAACTCAAGCAAAATGCATAAACGGCGCACTACGGGAATTCATAGTGCAGAATCCCTAGATGAAAGCCTTGATTTGGGTCAACTTCCTCGGAATTACCATGGCAGAAGCAATTACACTTGAGAACGGAGAAAAATCACCATCTTTTGACGCACTAGATTCCAAAGGAGAGAGACATAATCTCGAAGAAATATTACAATCAGGACAGAAGGTAATTCTGTACTTTTACCCACGAGATTCGACTCCTGGCTGCACTGTCCAAGCATGCGACTTTAGAGATGACATGTCGAGATTAACCGCACATGGATACAGAGTATTTGGAGTCTCAAAGGACTCAGAAAAGAGCCATGAAAATTTCATAACCAAGCAGGAACTTAACTTCCCGCTACTGATGGACGAGGATGGATCCATCCACGAAGCGTTTGGCACATGGAGAATGAAGAAGAATTACGGCAAGGAGTACATGGGATGTGCTCGTTCTACATTCGTAATCGGAGAAGATGGGAATCTAATCTTTGCAAGATACAACGTGAAAGCGAAAGGGCATGTAGCTATGCTAACCCGAGAGTTGGGCCTTGATGAGTGATTCCAAAAATCAAAAAATCTTGTTGCAAAATAATGCAACCGCATGGGAACCAT
>JBMYVD010000032.1:0-18665 GCA_049606035.1 Candidatus Poseidoniaceae archaeon
CGTTCACGATAGTGTCTATCGTAGTTTGAGATGGTATGCTGTAATTACCCCAAATAGGGTCGCCGATATCTAACAAATCTTTCACTAAATCGCCTGCTGTTTGGCCGATACAGTTCTCGTCATTTGGAGGACAAATTTCTGCAACCAATTCATCAACAAACGCATCTTGGATCCTAGGCAAACTCGAGTTTACTTCCTTGACAACGGTTGAAAGAGAAAGTGCGTATATTACGTCATCCGTCGGATCTGAAAGTCTTGGATTTAGTTTGGTTTCAACATAAGACATCTCTTGGAGAATTCTCCTGTCATCAATTGGCTTTTCCGGAGAATGAATGTAAATAATCATCACATTGGTAGACCAATTCTCTTCAACCTCTTTGATGCTCTCGAGAACTGGTGAACCCTCGGGGAGATAAACATCAAGGTCTCCATTGACGTTTAGAGAAGGTTCATCCCCTGGTTTGATTGAAGTTCCATCCACGAATCCTGAATGGTATGCAAAGAACACAGATGCCAAAAGACATACTGTTACCATAAAAATTGGAAACTTTGTCAAAATTCCGGTTGCACCGTGTTTTTGCCACTCTCTTTGTATGGATTTTGGGGCATCTAAAACAGCATCTAACGCCTTTCTAGCGTCCCAATCCTTCACACTAGTGCGTAACTTCTCTTGACCGTGTCCTACAATGCGCGAAAGTTTGTTTTGAAGAGAGGACTGGTCGTCTTTCGACTTGGATTTATCCACCGACATACTCCCCCTCTAATCAGCCGTTGCGCTTTGACCATTTGAAGTCATACCCATATTGGTCATCCAATCACTTCAAAAGTAAGTCACAACAGCACCAACCGGACCTGTGAGGATGACGCACACAGGGCCGGTGAGCAAAATGCCATCTCCTAAACTATCCGACAAAAGATGGTCAATCGACCTAGAAAAAAGAATTCAAGAAGAACACTTCGCAGATGGTGCTGCATACTCGAAGAGATACGCTTTTAATCCGAATTCAGGAAAAGAAATTTTCGTAATCGATACGCCACCGCCATATCCAAGCGGAACATGGCACATCGGCGCAGTTGCTCAATACAGTATGATAGATGTAATCGCTCGGTCACAAAGATTACTTGGCAAGGAAGTAAAATTTCCTTGGGGTGTTGACAGAAACGGTATCAATGTTGAGTTTACAGTAGAGAAAAATACTGGCAGGAAAATGAAGACATATGACCGTGCTGAATTCCTTAAGTTGTGTGAGCAGACTATTGAAGAATTTACAGAGTCAATGCGTAACACTGCTAGACGTGTTGGGCTTTCAATGGATTACGATAACGAATATCTAACCGACTCGCCAGATTACCGAAAAGTTACCCAAACAATCTTCACAGAATTATTCAAGCGAGGTGCGATTATTGAGGACCTACGTCCAAATATCTACGACCCAGTAGAGGGGACAACAATTGCAGATGCAGAGGTAGAGAGACTACAACGACGAACAAAACTTGTTGATGTTAAGTGGCAAACTGAAGATGGTGAAGAACTAATCATATCCACTACAAGGCCCGAATTAATTTGTGCTTGTGGTATTGTAGTAGTCCATCCAGACGATGATAGATACAAACATCTCATTGGGAAGAAAGCGATGTTGCCGCTACCAGTTGAAGGTAGAGAAATTAGTGTAGAAATCTCAACCCACCCTTCAGTAAAGAGTGAATTTGGTTCAGGCATACTAATGGTTTGTTCATTCGGTGACCAAAATGACGTATCGGTTTTCAGAGAATTAGGACTAACCCCTTTCCAAGCAATAGATTTGGATGGTTGTATGACGGAAATTGCAGGACAATTTTCTGGGATGAAGGTTGCCGAGGCAAGAAAATCTGTTATTGAGTATCTCGAAAACAATGGCAAAATAAGTCAGATTGTGGAAAAAGAGCAAGAGGTACCAGTTTCTGAGAGAGGAAAAAATCCCGTAGAGATAATCCTTCTCAAAGAGTGGTATGTAAGGCAGACACACATACAAGACAGAATTCGTGAACTTTCAGAAGAAATAGAATTCCACCCTCCAAGAAACAAACAATTCTTACTCGATTGGATGGAGAACATCTCAATTGATTGGCCGATTAGCCGCAGAAGATGGTATCACACAGAAATTCCGATTTGGTATGCTGACAACGGCAGCAAGGTCATTTGTGCACCTGCGGGTGTTTACGTCCAACCTTGGTGCCAATCACCTCCTGCAGAAAGTGAGGTTCTTGACCGTGAAACCCGAGAAGTCTTGGGAACATTCAAAGACATGGAAAATGAACTAGGAGAAATCGTTGGGGAAGAGAAGGTTTTCGACACTTGGATGGATTCCAGTAATTCGAATCTATTCGTATCAGGTTATCTTAGTGATATGGATAATTTCGACAAGGCTTTCCCAACAGCAATCAGACCTCAAGGAAAAGAGATCGTCAGAACTTGGTTGTACTACACCTTGTTAAAGAGCGCACTACTACTCGATAAGCCAGGATTTAAGCACGTATGGATCGATGGCTTAGGCATGGACCCTTGGGGTCGAAAGATGTCGAAGTCCCTTGGCAATGGAATTGATGCAGACAGCGTCCTTGAGTGCGGCGCTGCTGGCAAAACAGGCTCTTGGAGGGTGAAAGGCCCTGAGAAGAGTGTACAACTACGGGCAAACAAGATTGGTTCTGAGTGCTTTAGATTATGGAAAGCATGTGATGCCCAAGTAGGTGATGATTTCCATATTAATCCAGAGGAAATTGAAGCCAAGTATTTCGGAGTTCTTACAAAATTGTTCAATGTTGCAAGGTTCGCAAGCCAGTTTGATGTACCAAGTGATTTGGACACCGTACCCAATGACCTTTCTGTCGAAGATAGATGGATTCTATCAGAGTTTTCTGAAACAATGGAAAAGGTTGAAAATGCGTGGACAAAACTAGACATCTATACTGCTACTCAAGCACTGAAGACCTTCGGTACCGGAATATTACCAAGTCATTGGTTAGAGATGTCAAAGTCCCGATTATATGATGACGACACAAATGCTGCTTGGACAATTCACCGTATTGTTAGAGACTTGATGTCTGCATTATCTCCAGTTTGTCCTTTCTTCACACACCACATTTCTAGTACACTTTACACCACAAGTGCAGTTGATGTTAGAGAGTTCCCCGCAAGAACACCTGACGATTCTAAACTTCGAGATTTGACGGGCGCAATTGAAGAATTCAACGGCAATACTTGGAGAACGAAAAAGGATGCCGGACTACCTCTAAATGCGCCAGTATCGGGTATAGAAATTCCAGAAGAACTTGTTGAATTTACTTCAATTTTGACTCAAATGCACAAATTGGAATGATCATTCTTCGATATTGAAGGTTGACTGCCTTGTTTCTGGCATCTCTAAATTCCCAAGTCTGAATCCAATCAATCTAATTGGTCTTTCAAATTCAACATTTTGTGCAAACAGGTTTTGTGCAAGTCGCAAAAATACGGTTTCATCATCCATCGCAACCGGAATAGATTTTCCATGAGTATGTGTTTCAAACCCCTGATATCGAATTTTTACTTCACCTAATCGACCGGCCACACCAATTTCTTTCGCTCGCTTTAGGACCTTCGCCACCAGATTTGAAAGATGACCAAGTACAATTTCGCTATCTGTTTGGTCGAATTCAAATGTATTTTCTTTGCCGATTGATTTACGGCTCCTTAGAGGACTCACCTCGTCGCTAGTCTCTCCATCAACAACACGCTTTATCCAAGATGCGAATCTTTCTGACGTGAATTTAGCTATTGAAATTTCACCGAATTCAGAAACCTCACTCACTGTTGTAATTCCCCATTCCGCAAGTCTTGTTGCCGTTTTAGGCCCTATACCTGGTATCTCTCTAACCGAGCGGTTGTGGAAAAATGATTCTATTTCATCAGGCATTGTCCGATGAATGCCTGCAGGTTTGTTTTCTTCACTCCCCATCTTTGCCAAAATCCGATTTGGCCCAATTCCAAATGATGTAGAAAGTCCAAGTTCATCAAGAATCCTCGACTGCATCTTATGGGCAAGGGCTAACGCATTGTCCCAGTCTCCATCGCAATATTCTGTGACGTCAAGGTATGCTTCATCTATGCTGGCTTGTTCAAATTTATCAGCAAATTCTGAAAGAATTGACATCACCTTCCTACTCGCTCGCGAGTATAGTCCCCTCGTTGATTTCAGATAATTCCCGGGACCATGAGGTGGTCCAGGACATCTTCTCCATGCCTCAGAAATAGGCATTGCCGAACTGATTCCAAACTTTCTTGCAGCGTAGTTGCAGGTTGATACTATCCCTCTTCCCTTACCACCTTTGGGGTCTGAGCCCAAAATCAGTGGGACTTCAGGATCTAAGTTGTGATGCAACGTTTCAACAGATGCGAAAAATGCATCGAGGTCACAATGGATTAGAATCCTCGATGCCATATTATAATGATAGAGTCGAAGGTTTTTGAATAACGCGAAACCCATGCTTTGATGAGGAAGTTCTGTCCAAACATAATCATGTCCGGAGCGATGAAGATAGCGTCTGCTGTTTTCGGGATTTTGTTCTTAGCGTCATTGATTGGTTACTCTGGAGGAGAGGAAATTCCCAATGTCCCTAAGCCAGATGCAGGGCTTTGCGGTGTAACCAAAGAAGCGTACGACACGGTGCCTGGCTCGGGAGCATTACTCGACATCGATGTTGACGTCACATGGGACGACAATACAGTATGGATTGGAATAATCACAGTTGAGGATTATGAATCACTCGAAAAATTGGGCGGAAACTCTGATGGCGAAATTGTCTCTTGTGATGCAAGAATAGACTATGTTGCAGGAGGCCCTTCAAGCGGAGAGGCATCAGCTTTCAGTTACACTCCAAATGGTGAGGATTTCCACATCATGATAGGTTCGCTTGAAGAGGCCAATGACGATGACAACGACGATGGCGGAGACCCATGGCCATTTGAGAGCGAATTCAAATCACAATCCTTCGTTGACGAATTCAATGTTAATGTCGATTTTGATGTGTCAGGAGGTTGGGGGACTCTCCTAATTTTATTCATGATAGAACTTATTCTAGGTTACTTAATTCTAGCAGGAAAATCTAGTTGAGGAATTGAGCATTGACGATGGTATCTGGTTTCTTACCAGATAATGCCGTATTGACCGCCTTTGCAATGTCAAGGCCAACCCTATGTTGTGCCTCAAGGGTTGCAGCACCTATGTGTGGAGTCCCGTGGAAGTTTTCGTGCTGGACTAGTTTGTAATTAGCCGGCAGAGGTTCAACCTCAAAAACATCCAATGCAGCACTTGTAATGGTACCATCTTCAAGTGCACTGAGGAGGGCTTCCTCGTCAATTATGCCGCCACGTGCACAGTTTACAATGTGGTTGCCACATTTAATTCCAGATTTTCTCCCAGGCATCATTGACATGCGTTTTGCATTTACGAGATGATGAGTCTCATCGGTTAGATTGCAGTGAATGGAAATATGAGTACATGTTTTGAATAAAGAATCTACTTTTTTGTGCAAATAAGCATCTTGCGCTTTAGCTACTTTTGGAGGAAGATATGGGTCATAAGTATGTATTTCCATGCCCAGAGATTTTGCAACTCTAGCAACTCCTTGAGCGATTCTACCAAATCCTATTAATCCAAGGCACTTTCCCGCCAATTCAGTACCTTTCATCGCTTTCTTTTCCCATTTATCATCTCTCAATCCTCTATCGGATTTCGGTATGTGTCTAACAGAACAAAGAAGGTGGCCAATCGTTAGTTCAACAACTGATTGTGTTGAGGCGTTTGGAGCGTTTACCACCATTATTCCTGCATTGCCTGCTGCTTTTAGGTCGATATTGTCTACTCCTACTCCTGCTCTTCCGATAACAGATAAACCAGCGCTTTCATTGATGACCTCTTCAGGTAATTTTGTAGCACTGCGAACAATTATTGCATCAAAGTCTTTCAATGCACCATCCAGTAAGTCTTTCTTATCTATATGTCCAACAACTACCTCGTGACCAGCCTTTTCTAAAACAGAAATGGCTGCATTCGCCATCCCGTCGGTCACAGCAATTCGTGCCATAATCGATACTTCAGGCGTAGGCCCTCCATGAACATTCTTCAACTAGGCCCTTCTCAACGTGGCATGGCATCCACTCTCGACATCGGGAATTTGATGTGGGCCATTGGGATTTTACTCCTACCATTAATACTTGCAGTACCCGCAAAAATTCTCTATCAAACCGTGATACTTGGCGTTGGACCGGCAGAAAGGAACTATCGTTCAACCGTTCAAAAAATCCTCGATTCTGGTATGCAAGTTGAACAATTCAGGGAAGTACTTGACGAGGAAGCAAGGAGACTCGGACTGAAGGCAAGCCGAGCTAAATTAAACGAAACTGACATGCTCTATCCACTGAGTCTGACGCATTTCCTCTTAGTACCAATGATATTCATTCTTCCAATAATTGCTGTTTTTTCCCTACCGATTATCATCATGGGAATCCCTGTGCTTTACATTCTCGAAGTTTTGCTAATTCGTCGTAGAGTTCTAGTTAACGCAATTAAACTTCTAGAGACTTGGTTTGGAAAACAAATTATTCACATCCCAGATGCAGGTAACGATCATTGTAGTAATGATGCTAAAGTTCTAGATGCATCAAATATAGCGGTCCATTTTCACAAGGTACCAAGAGTTGTGTTCCTGGGTTTATTCTCTTGGTTAATTATACATTGGACACTAAGACTGGATTCTCAAATTACTGAATTCATACTGGCTGGTTTATTCTACATCCTTCTGCTTGGAATTGTTGGTATTATTGCTACTGCACTCGAATCAAATCTTGTATTAGTAGACCCAGCAAGAGGACGAATTATCCCTATTTCTGATTGGCTCGATTCTATGCTTACTCCAATTGTAGGTGTCGGTCTGATATTTTTACTGGGTAGAGATCTGATGACAGAAGCAAGAGACGATGGTAACACAATTCTATTCGCTGCAACTGTGTTGATGGTACTTTATTGTGCTACTGCTGTAGGAGTTACATTCCAATGGGGCTATGCTTGGTGGCATGGTAAAACAATTCGAAAGCAATTCGAAACCCAAGCCATTGACAAATTAAACCCACAATCATATGATTTGACAAGACATCAAGGCAGGATTCAACTCAATGTAAGATGCTCAATGGCAGAGAGAATCGAAGGTGGCGTTGGCCACACTAGCAATCTAACTTTCACAGATTTAGATAACCTACCCACCGCCCACGATGAGGCGTTAAAGAGCCCTAATAACCCGCTATGAAATCAGTTCATCCAAGGGATTTCATCAGGTATTTCTGCGAATATATTTGCTGGCAATGCGGTTTTGATTTTTGAAACATAACCTAAACCTGCTGATGTTTCTTCTTGCCATTTTGCGTACTCATCATAGGTTTCCATCTTCAAGACGAGGTTGTTGTCACGATTCCAAGCCATTGTTTGCATTTCAGTCCCAGGCGGGTCATGGCCCGTACAAACCAGCACATCTCCAGAAAACCTCTCTAGGACATCCAAAGCCTGCCAATGTAGGTGTGGCCTACCACTAGGTAGATCGTCTCTTCCAACTCCACCATCACCTGTAAAGAGGAAATCACCTGTGAAGATGTAATCACCACATTCGATAATCATCGAGTCTCCAGTGTGACCAGGAGAGTGGTGGAAATGGAATTCAATCTCACCCATCGTAACCGATGTTTCTTCATCGACATAGATGGTTACTCCCAATGAAGGCGTATCATTCCACATTAGGTACTCGCAGCCTGTCATTTCTGCTAACTTGAAGCAGCCTGTAATGTGGTCTGCATGTGTATGTGTTGCCATTGCATACTCGAGAGTAAGACCTCTATCTTCAATGATGGAGAGATAGTCACTCAAATTGTCCCAGACAGGGTCAATCAATGCTACTTTCTTCGTTGAATCGCACTCAACAAGATAGGTCATTGCCCACATGCCCTCATTTAACTGCTCTACTCGCATATTTTTTCCTAGAAGTTCCCATACTTCAACTATTCATAATCATGATGCATGAGTTCAATAACCTCTGTCAAATTTCAAGAATTGAGGCACTGCTATGGAAGCCATCACATATGGAGTTTTTGGGATTTTAATCATCGTTGCGTTTCTTTTGGGAAAGGGTAGTAAGTCTGAAATCGACAACTCAGACGTAACTAATGAAGTACGAGAAATTATCAATCGTTCACAAGACGTTGTTAAGACCACATTGACTAGCGAAATTAGAGATAGAAACAATGACTCTCGAGACACCTTGGTGGCTTTACTGAAGACGCTAGGAGAAGAACAACAAAGAATGCAAAAGGCCTTGGGGGAAGAGCAGCAAAAGCACTTGCTCGTTGTTGGGGAGAATATATCTAAATTGCAAACGTCGAATGAAAAGAAACTCGATGAGATGAGAAATGTGGTTGATGAGAAACTACAAACAACACTGGAAAAGCGAATAGGTGAATCATTCAAATTAGTCAGTGACCGTTTGGAAGCGGTTCACAAAGGACTGGGAGAAATGCAAACCTTGGCTACGGATGTTGGAGGATTGAAGAAAGTACTAACCAACGTTTCAACGAGAGGAGCCATGGGAGAAATTCAAGCTGAGAGAATTCTAGAACAGATTCTAGCACCTGCTCAATATGGTAAGAATGTCAAGACACACCCAGAATGCAAAGGACAGGTTGAATTTGCGATTAAACTCCCTGGTGCAGACGGAACTATGGATGACATAGTATGGCTACCCATCGATTGCAAATTTCCGAAGGAAGACTATGAAAGACTCTTAGATGCTTACGAGACTGGGGACAAGAAGGCTATAGAAAAAGCATATTCAACCTTTGAATCAAATGTAACTGCAAAGGCGAAAACAATTCGCAAAGAATACGTCTCCGCTCCGCACACCACCGATTTTGCAGTAATGTTCCTCCCAACCGAAGGCCTCTATGCTGATGTTGTTAGGAGACCTGGATTGTTTGAATCACTACAACGAGATCACCAAATTGTTGTAACTGGGCCCTCGACTTTAGCAGCATTCGTCAACAGTTTGCAAATGGGATTCAGAACGCTAGCTCTTGAGACCAACGCCAGTCAAGTCTACAACGTTCTTGGTACTGTAAAAACTGAATTTGTGAAGTTTGGAGAACACCTCGGAAAACTCCACAAACAGCTCAATACCGCAGCTAACACAATTGGCGGAGACGGAGAATCGATTCAAAGGCGCCTAAGGGCAATGGAGCGAGCACTTAGAGATGTTGAAGCCCTAGATTCTCCGTCAAATGAAATCATGGGACTACTCGAAGATTAATCAACAAACAGCACACCGGAGAAATCATGGAGCACCCCCCTAGAGTGTTGTATCTCGAACACGACGGGAAGGTTTTGCTCGTTGATTCTGAGGGAAATGGCCCACAGACTCCGGTAATGAACAGTACGGGAAACACAAGATTTCGTTTCCCGACAGAAGACGAAGTGCAGGGTTTAGGAATTGATTGGGAAGTCAAAAACACATTCGACATTCTAGGTTTTGAAGTAATCAAAGCACACCCAAATATCGAATGGCCAGAAAATTGGGCGTGGAAAGATGAATGCATTAGTGATGATTCTGTTCATCCAATTGCTAGAGAATCAATTTACAGATCGATTCACAGGCTCGTTTCAAAGGTCATGGTACTGAACGCCCGAGGTCAAGTGCTGATGGGTAAAATCGAGCGAGGTCACTTTGTTGGCCATTGGACTCTACCAGGGGGATACATGGACCATGATGAACATCCTGCGGTTGGTTGCGTTCGGGAGACACTCGAAGAAATGGGGATTGAAATTCAACTTGATGACGAAGCCCCGATTATCACACAACGAATATTCACAAATGAAGGAATTTCGTTTGTTTCTTTCACCTATCAAGCAAACTGGGATGGAGACAATTCAGAAATCAAATTAAAAGAAAATGAAATTTCTGAATTCGCTTGGCTAAGTCCCTCAGAAGCACTATCTAGAGCGGTATCAGGATTTGATGCTGCTGCTCTCAGACACCTATGAGGTTCTTTGCAGCATCAAGGGCATCAGGAAGTCCATCGGGATTTGAACCTCCACCTTGGGCAAATGTTGGACGACCACCGCCCCCTCCACGGATGTGGGAGGAAATTCCTCTAAGAATATCAACTGCGTTGAACCTTGCACTGGCGACAGTATCCTCGGTTGTTGCAACCATCAATTTGCCACCTCCCTCACGGCTACCGAGCACTGCAATAGTTGGATTAGACTGGTCAAGAGTTAACTCTTTGAGCATCTTTGTCATCTGTTTCAAGTCACCATCGACTTCCATAACAACGACTCTTACTCCGTCGACTTCGGACATGTCGTTTCCACCACCCGAAGTTCTAAGCCTCACAATTTCGGCTTCAAGTGCTTCAATTCTCTTACGCTGTTCTTTCCATTCGCTGAAAAATCTAGTTGCCGTAGTGGGTAAATCCTCCAGTGGTACTTGGAAGACATCTGATGTATCCCGAAGTATTGCTTCCTGATTCCTAGCGTGGTCCATAGCGGCTTGTCCTGCTACGATGTGAAGTCTTTCTACACCGTCTTGGACCGCATTAGACCTGATTACTCTGATTTGGCCAATTCGGCCAGGTTCATCATGATGAGTTCCACCACATGCCTGTATGTCATGGTCTGAGATTCTCAAAATCCTAATTTCACTCCCTTTAGGAGCACCACCCTGATACAGGTCGAAACCATATTTGCGGTCTGCATCTTTGCGGTCAAGGGTAATTTTTTCTGTCCTTGCAACGCTGTGAATCACTTCATTAGCAAGTGATTCAATGGCGTCTAGTTCAGCCCTGGTCAATCTCTTGTGGTGGGTAATATCGAGTCTCGCGGATTCTACCGACTTGTTTGCACCAGCCTGGTATATGTGAGGTCCAAGCAGCCTTCTTGCTGCACCACCAACAATGTGGACCGCCGTGTGGTGGTCCATCAATTGACGTCTTCTAGTCCAATCAACCTCGCCGTGAACCATGTCTCCAACATCGAAGGAACCGTTTGTGAGGTGAATTATCAAATCTCCAACTTTTCTTGTATCAAGGACTGAATTTGATGCATAATCACAACTGAGATTGCCATAGTCGGCTTCTTGACCACCGCCTTCTGGATAGAAACATGTTTTGTCTAAAATGACGCCGTGTGTGGCTCCTTCTGGCAAGTCATCACCAACCAATGGAAGACATCCCAGTACGCTTGCTTCGAAGTTCTGTTGTGAAACATCAACGTAGTATAGTGGAATTGTTGGAGGCAACTCTGGAATGTTCGCAACAAATGGTTTGGTGCTAACTGACTTGGCGGCAGCTTTTGCCATAGCAGCATGTCTCTCTGCCATTTCAGCATTGAAACCTGTTCTTAGAGTAAGGTTTTTCCAACCCAAATCATTTGCAATATTGATTACTAAATCTGGAGCAATACCGTGGCTGTCGTTAATTGTGAACAATATTTCATCTGGTAATTCTAAGGAATCCTCTGGAACATCTTTGATTGCGGTTTTGACGACCTGGTTACCCTTTCGAATCATCTCGTCATATCTCTCTTCTTCACCCTTTAGAATTGTCAATAGTCCTTCTTGAGTTTGTTTCATGCGCTCTGTCGAATAATTTACTTCAAGATGATGAGATGCTAATTCAGCAAGACTAATCTCTAGTTTGAGATCGTCCCTCATTCTAAGTACTCTTCGAGCAATCATTCTTGCAAGGTATCCTGCTTTCGAATTAGACGGAACTAAACCATCACCGAGCATATTGGAAAGGGCGTGCAAGTGGTCAGGTATCGCATAAATTTTGGATAGCGGCTCAGTTATTGCAGCAAACAATTCTGAATCGACGTTGTGTCCTCTTTCAGCAAGCCTTGACAAGAAGACCTCCCGCATTCTATCGCCATCGCTTCCTGCTTCGATATTCATAATTCCAAATAATCTACTCATTTCACCTAGAAGGGAATCCATTTCAGTTTGTGTCATATCGAAACTTTCAGCTGAAAAGCCAGCCAAGTCCTTCAACCAAGTTACGCTTTCAGGATAAATTGCTTCGTAAATTGTCGGAGTCCCTGCTGCTGCCCAACAAAACCTCTCAAGACCATATCCGGTATCGATAATTTGCAAAGGCATTTCCGAGTATTTCACTCCTTTAATTTCTACATCCCCATCTTCATCCTCAGCGAGGTTCATGAAAACCAAAGTTGCAAGTTCAAGACCACCAACAATAACCTCGACTGCAGGCCCCGCATTACCTCCACCAGACCATGGATTCTCGACATAAGTCACCTCTGATGGTTCTATGCCAAATGTATTACACAACAAATCATGGCAGTGCTTCACACACTCTTCCATCCAATAGTACATCTTTCCTTCATCTGGACGGTTAAAAACGTGGTGCGCCATCATTTCAAAGGTTGTTAAATGCCGACCTGAACGGCCAACTGCATCAATATCATTCAGCCGAATGCAAGGTTGAGAAATCGCGAGAGGATTCGCTGGTGGCTCTACAGTTCCAGAAGTTACGTGAGGTTGAAAATCTGCAATACTCGCAATTGTAAGGTGAATATCATCTCTCCACCTTGCAAGAACAGGATATGGTTCTACGCGAGTGTGTTCTCTATGCTCAAAAAAGCCAATGAATTCCTCACGCATTGTATCCTTTAGTTCGCGTCCCCTTTGAGCAAAGCCATCAATGATTGGCGCACCAATGAATGTATACTCATCTTCTTCAGTATCTCCACAGGTGTCTCTGTCTGGATCACAGGACCAAAACCACAGTCCTGTTACCCTGCACTGCCTGCGAGTGTATCCGTTTTGATGAAACACTTCTAGGTCGATTGGTGGTAGTCCCATTAGTGTCACCTGCCCTTACGGACAAAAACGTGGAGGCATCAATACTCCTTCAAACCATCCCTGCCAAGACACAGAAATGAAGTGATGTATGTGGTGGGAGGCGTGTGACCGGAGCAGAATGGCAGGACAACCTCGAAATAGAGAATGAGGGGTTGATGCGAATTCGTAAACATGGTTCAATGAATGTTGATGCAATGATTGTCTCTAACCCAGAGCACCTTGCAAAAAGCAGTGATGAAAGGTCGATATCTCAACTAGTCAATATTGCATCCATGCCAGGTGTTGTTGGAGAAGCTTGGGCTATGGCTGACTGGCATTTCGGATACGGCTTCCCGATAGGAGGAGTGCTAGCCACTGATGTTAATTGGGGAGAGGAAGGTGGATCAATCTCCCCAGGAGGAGTCGGTTTTGACATCAATTGTGGTGTGCGAATGGTTGCACTGGAGTGCAGTGTTGATGACATTCCAAATCTTGACAGACTTGCAGGCCGGTTGAACGGGAGAATCCCCTCCGGGGGGTCCGGAAAAGGCGGATTAGATATTTCAAGTCAAGATTTGAACGAAATCATATCCAGAGGTACAAACGCAATGGTCGATCTTGGTTTCGCGTACGCTGAGGATATGAGAAACATAGAATCCGGAGGATTTCTAGAAACAGATAATGGTGTTTCCGAAAGGGCATTCAACCGCGGCCTCAAAGCACTTGGCACACTTGGTTCTGGCAACCATTTCCTTGAATTACAAACTGTCCAGTCAATCGACGACAGTAATCCCCATAATTTGTTTGAGGGGCAAGTAGTATGCATGATACATTCCGGAAGTAGAGGATTGGGTCATCAAGTATGCACCGACCACGTGAGGGGATTAGAAGACAAATATAGGAATCGCCAAGGTACTTGGTACAACGAAGAATGGGGATTTGAAATACAAGATAGACAACTAGCAGCAGCACCTATTCACAGCAAAGAAGGACAATCTTATCTTGATGCCATGAATGCAGCGGCAAATTTCGCTTTCGCAAATCGAAGTGCACTAACTCATAGACTTCGTCAAACACTTGCTGTTGAAATGGATGTAGAGGCACGGTTATTGTACGATGTCAGTCACAATATCGCAAAGGAAGAGGTGCACGATATTCATGGTGCAAGATGTACTTGTATGGTCCACAGGAAGGGCGCAACACGAGCGATGCCAAAACAACCTGTCTTGGTCCCTGGTGATATGGGAACTGGATCGTGGTTATTGGAAGGAGTAGAAACAAACCGAGCATTTTCGTCATCATGCCATGGGGCAGGAAGAGTTCTTTCTAGATCACAAGCAAAGAAGCAAATCGATGGAAAAGCACTGAAGAAGGAATTAGAATCAAGAGGCATAAGAGTTCATGCAAATACTCCTAACATCATGTCAGAAGAGGCTCCAGATGCCTACAAAAATGTAGATGAAGTCATAGACCTATCACACAAAGCAGGCCTAGCAAAACCTATTGCTAGAATGATGCCACTTGCTGTAATTAAGGGCTAATCACATGCAGTAGTTCATTTTTGGTTGACCGTATGATGGTGCTGCACCGCTCGCAACACCATCTGGTTCCTCGCAGATTACAGAGAGTAGTGTGTTAACCAACTCCTTCAGATCTGCGACTTGTGTTTGTAATTCTCGAACACGGGCATCCGTATCCTTGCTGACGCTTCTATTATTCATGCCAATCCCATCCAGAGAGACTTGCTCTCTGAATGTAATTTAGAAAAATAGGCTTTAATGGATTTCGGTCTAGATATAGTAGATACTCCGCGTTTGATCAGTCAAATCAATCATTCAGAGTGTTCAACATCAGCCCAAGGGTCACTCTCTTGTTCAGATTTAACTTCTGATTCTCCAACTTCTCCCGCACTCGACCCATCTAATTCTGTTTCGATTGCATCATCTGAAATTTGGCTTTCAGCAGTTTCTTGTCCACCAATGCTTTCATTCGCACCTAAAACCTCTGAAGCGGATTCTAACCCAGGCCTTTCTGGTGCAATTGGTGGAAGAATTGGAGTCACCTTCTGATCTTCGTAATCTTCTACATCATCTTCTTCCCAATCATCATCATAGAACATGCTATCATCTGATTTCTCTCTGCGCATTAGAACGACAATCGCAAAGGCTGCGCCAATTAGGAGCAGTGCAAGAATACCAATTGTAAGAGCTGTCCCATCTAGTCCACCCTCTGTGTCATCCTGACTAATCACTCTTGGCATATCGCTTTCAACATCTAAGTCACATGTAGCGTTACCATTTACGCTGGAACAATGCGGCAACATTGAGTTTTCAATCCATAGGTCCATGCCACTGACGTTGACGTATAGGTTTTGATTTCCAGCTCCGTATGTTTCAAACAATAGTGGAATTGTTTCCATTGTCTGTCCTGGAGCAATAGTTAGCTCTACTTCTCCGTGAGAAAGCCAATTCCTTGTACCACCTAAGTCTTCAACTAAAGAGATTGTAACAGTACCCGCTTTTGTACCAAGATTCCTAACCTGGACAACAACACCAATTTCAGTTCCTTCAACGACCTCGTTCCCTTTTGGAATCGAACCATCTGCAAGGGCAATTTCGATGTTTGTTACTGTCAAGTCAAATGATAGTACTGTGAAAACTGTATTCATTGGGTCAATCTCAGAAAGACCTGTTCCTCTTGCAGCATTTCCTGCCAAATCGACAACTTCGACCCACCAAATTAGTTCATCACCATCTGCAAGTGTAACATTTACTCCTTCGGTGAAATCTACACTACCTGAATATGTCCATGTACCTGAGTTGTTGGCAACATATGGGATAATGCTACTGGACTGGCCATTTTCCATAACCAAACCATTTCTCAAAAATGCCCAATTTACTGCAATATCACCTGCGGGCATTCCTCCTTCCTCGATGATTAATACAGAATATTGCAGTGTTTCTAATTCTTCATCATTGAGCGATAATGGCGCAGTTGAGAACTGAACCACTGGTGATGTCTCATCTACTGTTATCATTGTATTTAGTGAAGATAAATCATATCCTGGTAGAGGCACTCCGGTAATTGAATAATCTACTATCAAATCAGGCGTAGATAGTGACCTAGATGGTAAAATCAGACCTGTTTCCCAACTGCCACCCTCAACAACTTCTGCATATACTTGAAGAGGTTCACTACCATAACTTGTGCTAACTGTTACTTCAAGACCCTGGCTAGGTAAATTTTCGACAGGAACTCCCGATTTTCTATAAACTACCTTACCAGTGAAAGTAAGATCATCTCCTGGCTGGACAAATATATGCTCGGATGATGGTTGAGAAATCGGTGGTGTGTTGTCAGATTTTTCATCTAATGTAACCTTGAGGTCATTGTCTAGTTGCCAACGAATATCACCTAGGTTTGTGAGCAATGCTACAGGGTTCAAATCATCATCATCATAGACGACTATAGCAGGTAAAGCATATTCAGGAACTAATGATTCATCGAAATCCCAATCCAAACTAAAGTGCCAAGACACATACCAAGAATCTCCATCACCTTGTGTGGTAATTACGTCATGAAGTGTTAGTTGTGATTCATTATTTGTGTAAATTGCTCCATTTCTAGGCTCCCAATTCATTACACCTACTTCGTCTACATCTGCACCAAGTAGCTTTACGGTAACGATGTCGATTGAATCAACTCCGTTCGCATCACTGATTTCCATCGTGAGGTTGTGCATTTGTCCTGCGAGTAATTGGTCGTTAACCGAATCCAACTCCAATGATGAGAGAGGAATTGTTGTTGGTTCATTTACTGCGACTATCATTGTTGCCATGTCATTATCAAGTCCGGGGCTACCTCCGAATAGTAATTCATGACCAGCATAATCTATTGAAGTAAAGTAAACTGAAAATTTAGCATTCATCTGCATTCCGGAAACATCGATTCCGCCGAATGAGACTGTTCTCTCACCTGCTACACCTTCTGGCAGAGGTTTCGGCATTGTTCTGTATTCTGACTCATCGGCAACACCATCAAGATTTGTGTCATCCAATTCCTGACGCCAATAATGCATGACAACTTCATTTCCAAGCGCTTGATTATCAGTAATTGTAACTTGTAGAGACAGTGGTGTGCTAGGGTCCCATGTGTATCCGTCTGCAGCTAGCAATCTTTGGCCAGAGTTTACCTGGAGATTGGATGCATAAGGTGATTCTGAATCAAGCAATATGTTGACAGGACTAGTGAAAGTTGCATCCTCCGCCCCTGACGCGCCTGTTGCAGGTCCAGCCCTGATTACGTAAGGAGTTAGATTCACTTGTGTATCGTTGACGGGTAATGTTACAAGACCAGTCCACTGTCCATCACTGGTTGAATTTAGGATCACGTCTGACCCACCTATGCTAACTGCGACTTCGAAATCTTCCGTTTGCGGTCTAAGGTCAAGGGTATTCTCAAAGCGCACGGTTCCTGAAACTGAAACTTGACTTCCGGATTTCGCCCAGAATGGGTAATCTGGAGAGAACATGTCAGACAACTCATGACCGTAGAAATCGACAACCTTCCATGTGTCAACTTGAAGATCGTTTTCGCTAGCTTGTATACCTACGTCTCCAGACTGTGCAGTGGCAGGAGAGAGCCCCTCCAGATTTCCAGCAATAATTTCGTATGCTTGGGCTGTCCAAACCATTGATTGTGAATCGTTCCAATCCCAATCTACCTCAAACTGCCAATCCACTACCAATCTACCACCGATTTCAGTTACCGATGAGTTGTTTTGCAACTTCAACATTCCAAAACCACTACTTTGATTGAACACTGGGCTAGTGTGAATGTCTGTCACCGTGATTGTTAAACTGTCACCTGATGAATCTATACCAATCAAGTGAATTTCGTCGATATTTTCATTTCCAAGTAAATGGTGATGTTGGGTACTAAATCCTTGCAAATCTCCAGTTGGATACCAAGTAACAGGGACACTAAAGGGATGGTTAGTAATCATATTTTCATGATATACTCCTCCATCAATTGCAACGCCACCTGTTGAAGCTGTCCAAGTTATTGGGACATTCACGATATCGATTTGACCATTGTTTGAGTTTTGGTCGTGATAGTCTTTGACCGTCTGACCTAAACCGGATACATTCTCTAGCAAATTATACCCAATTGCGAATGAGCCAATATTGAAATTAGAACCACTAGATGCAAATTCAATGTCAATCATTGACCAATCTCTCCCAGAGGAATCTGTATAAGTACCGGAGGTAGCAAACTGAGGATTAGAAATTGATACTACCGATGTAGACCAGTTAGAGTATGTGATTTGATAAAACTGATTAGAGCCGCTAGATACTGTAAGTGGAGAAGTACTACCATTTGGATTTAAACCGATAAGCATTGAATGAACGTTAGCTCCATCAGGAATTATAACTGAAAGAGTCCCTGTGTCTTGGATATCAAGCGAATGTTCAATTTGATTGGAATTGATTTGAGTCTGCCAACCATAGGAGCCGTGGCCTGGCATTGGACTGAACTCCCAATCGATTACTCCATCATCTGCTAAATCGATCGTTGCACCGTGTGCCGGTTGAGCGAAGGCGCCGCGGAAAACAACCTCTGATGCATAAGCACCAGGAGCAAACGTAACTCTAGGAGTCACTGAAGTTCGCATATCACCTAGGTCAAGAACTGAATTAACACTCGTTGTGGAAACACTTTGAGTACCGAATGTGGTTAGAGATGCTGTAACTCCT
>JBMYVD010000033.1:0-18044 GCA_049606035.1 Candidatus Poseidoniaceae archaeon
AGGGTCAGTTGCATTCAGTTCAGCATAGATTGTTTCAGGCTCTTCTGCGACAGGGTTTGAGTACTCACAAACCGTTGTTCCGTCCGAGACTCTTTGCCTACAGAAATCTGTGACGAACTTAACTTTAGTAGTCCTTTCATTCCCTGCTGAATCCACAGCCTTTACAGAGACTTCGTGAACACCGGGAAGGAAGTTACCAGAACTGAAAGACATCTCAAATGTCCAATCTCCATCTTCGTTGATGGTAAGACCAGTTACATTTCTCCATGGTTCTGTGACCGATGAGGATGTTCCATAGTTTTGAACAAATCTCATCTGCATGTCTACGATTCCAACGTCATCTGTTGCTCCAGCGACTACCTTGATTGCATTTCCATACAGGTACATAGCACCATCATTTTCGGATGTTGGTGAGAAGATTGTCACTGTAGGTGATTTGGCATCAATTGAGAATTCGGTAATCTCTCTCTCGACATTGTTCAGAACCATGTCTGTAAGATTGATAGAAATCAACAAATCTCCAGCAGTTGTAGATGAAGAGATTGTGAAACTCTGGAAGTATTCTGGACCTTTATCTGGGTCGTTTGTATTCTGTGAAAGAAGGACCATTGCTGTCTCTGAGCCACCTGTTAGGGACTCTCCTGCAGATGTTGTGATATTGATGAGAGGGAAATCATTGAGCAGTTCTGAAGTCTCAATTCTCAGCGTGTATTCTCCCCTTACAATGGAGTTGTCTTGCACAGGAACACTGTCTTCATCTGTGATAGTGTAGGTTATTGTTGGAGCTTGTGTGTCTTCCGTAACCATCAATGCGTTACCACCGATACCCGGAAGAATTTGCGGGTTTATATTTCCAAAAGAGTCTGCTACGATTACTGCATACCAAACATCTCTTTGTGTGTCGAGAGGCACTGGAATCTGTCTGATCATTGTTGCGAACTCATTCTCAAGAATTGACTCTTCAATTAATTCCCACCCGGGGTCTGTATAGTTTGAAACAGCGAACTCTGAGTCACCAAAAGGATCTCCAAAGTGACGGTATAGCGAATATGTTTCACCATTTTCCTGGTCAGTATTAAACCACTCTAAATCGACGATTTTCAACTCTCCAAGCATCATGAGGTTGCTAATTCTAGCCGGGTTAGGAGACTGTGTGTCCTCAACGATTGGTCCATCCCAATTCTGTACCAATTCCTTGTACATCATAGTGCCATTACATCCTTGACAGTTATACAGAGCCTCGCTCGTTACGAAATAGTATGAGGCGCTTGACGTAATACCAGGGTTTAGTTGGACATCGAACTGTTCTACTCCATCAGGGACGCTGCCCATCCAAATCATTGACATGTTTTCTTGGAATTCTGCACCTTGGACTCTCCATGCAGCCCTCCAAATGTGATATCTTTCTCCTTCAATACCAACTTGGTCGGTCCATGTAACTCTGGTAGTTAGGTTGCCGATGAACTCAGCCTTCACGTTAGTTGGCTCCTTAACCCAATTCTCATCTGAATCTTCATCGACATCATCACAGGAATTTGATGATATGTCGGTGTTATATGCACCATATTGGTCTACGACGACAACACAATAGATGAAGTTACCAAATGTGTTGTATGGTACGTTGTAATAGAATACGAATGACCCGTCGCCATCGGTATCTGCTGCTTCTGCAACCGTTGCAATCAACTGAGCATACGGGTCATTGGTTGATGAGAAATATTCGCCGTGCCTGTAAATTTTGTAGACTTCATTCTCTTCTGAGAATAGGCCATCCCAAGCAATTGTGGTATATCCAGTTCCGTTCTCAAGTGGATTGAATAGAGCCTCAACTGCATTAACATCGTTCGGAGGAGTATTATCTTCAAGCAAAGGCGATGTCATAGCATTGCTAGATAGGAATCGGACATCCTCATAATCGCTACCGTTCTCAGTCCAATTTGGCAAGAGATAGGTCACTGAGTAGTAGACTTCTCTGTTGGTCTGAGGAGGGATATCCAGAACGTAATTTGTTGAGGTTGATGAGACAGTAGCAACCTTGGTCACATCTGGATTGTCTGGAATGAACAAACTATCTGCATTTGATCGGGTTACCTGGAAATTGGTTTGCCATACATTGATTTGAAGAGCGTCTGGTCCTGTTTCAGGCAGAATCGGATACAATGAATTGTAATTGATCCACTGTACAGTAGTCTGGCTAGCTCCCGGGTCAAATGTTGCTTGAACATTGAAAGGAGAACGGATCGGTGTTGTAATTTCTGTTACTGGTTCAAGTAAGGAACTTGCACCGAAATCGAGAGGTGATGTGATTGTGCCATTACCAAGTTCTGTTGTAATCGCATAGTAGAATGTGCCATTTGTTCCGGCTCCAACTTGGTATACTACCTCATGAGTACCCAATGCTTCTCCTCTGCAATCGATACTTTGGGTAATGGTGGCTTGGTCACAAGCGGTTACTGATGTCCATGGATTTAGTGATTCTATATTTGCTGGTGTAATCTGAGAGGTGTGGCGATACAGGTGATATGTCGCATCCCACAATTCAGAATAAAGGTTGAAGTTACCTGCTGTATCCTCAATATTTCTCCAACTCACGGTTGTTGTTTCACTAACATCATCAAATGAAACCGTGATATCTTGCGCCTGTAAGTCATCAGGAATTCCGACATCAGCGCTAACTGTGTTCAACATCGGAAGTGATGATACAAGCAATATGGAGAGGACGAAATAGGTCGTCCTGCGATTTCCTCCGTTCAGCATCCTGCCACCCATCACTTCTACGCTTTCTGTGATTCGGTTATGAGAGTACCGCCGTAGGCGGTGTAAACCACGCTTAGTTTGGGCGTTTTCATTGCCTTCGGTAAATGAACACTCATTCATCAGTATTCTCTTTACCCTTCGGAGTTGATAGAGGCTTGGTTTTGTCTAGAGACTGCAAATCTGCCTTTGCTTTGAAAAATCTAACAATGAATGTGTAAATTCCGCCAAGTCCAGAAATTGCAATAATCAAAGAAATTGGATTGATTTCGATATTGTTCCACTCGCCCCAAGAACCGTAATCCATGTAAGCCATTATCGCAGCACCGAGAAGTGCTGCGAAGGTGAGAACCATTCTATCTGCACGGCTAAATCCGCCGTAATTCCTGCTGCCTGCAACCGCCTGTGCTTGAGTCCCCAAATAGGAGCCAAACATTGCAAACATAGCAGCAGCCCAAGCCAATTCTGCATGACCAAACCAAACCATGTTGTATCCAAGGGCAAGAACCCAAACAACGTCTAGGACTCTGTCTAGGGTGTGGTCGAGATAATCTCCCCATCTTGTAACCTGACCTGTAGCTCTTGCTAAGTTACCATCAAGGCCATCCAAGGCCATTGCAGTAGCCATCAATACTGCCGCTCCAATAAACATCAAGGCCCCTTCTTGGCCATCTCCTGCATTCATCATTAGCCATGCAGAAGCTAAGCCGGTTGGAAGGGTTAGCCAAGTAAGGGTTGCAGGATTAACACCCTCTAATTTTGACACTAAGGGCTCGCTCAACTGCTTGAACAAATTGCGACCCTTTTCTAGTGCCATTGGCTATGGTCGGACGTCTACCGTCTTTGTTACTTATGGTTCAGAGAGCCAATCTATTGCAATATCTGAAGTTGTATGATGTGGGCAACCTGCTGAAATCCATGCCTCGACGTCTGTTCCTTCGTAAATTGGCCTCACATCATCAAGGAGGTCGTTCCATGGCCCGCCTAACATTTCAACCTCAACATTAGCGCGAATTTTCTCTTCAGAATACCCTCTATCTGCAAGTCTAACTCGCAACACATTAGGGTCACATCTAACGACAATCAATGCATCTACTGGAATATAGTGTGCGAGATGTCCGTCGATTAGAGTAAGTTCCACTGGGTTTCTCCAAATTGTGGATAACTTCACAACATCAATTTCTGCTGCCCCGTCTTCACCAATTTTGCCAAGGCAGTCATTCTCCTCAGCATAATCTTTCAACGAAATGGCGGGTAGCCCCAACTTAGAACACAATGTGGTTTTCCCACATCCAGGTGTGCCGATTACTCCAATCGAGCGCACCACCCGTTCTTCCATGCGATGTGCTGTGGTGGCCAAGTGTTAAACATCATGCCTCGATTAGGTGAATGAGAATCATGTTTGGCGCCGCTGACCCTGAGCAAGCAATCGCGCAACTTGAGGCGTATTACAGAGAGGGGCGAGGCGAGCGAGCAGAAGTGATGGCTTCGGCTTTAGTAGACCAGTTGATGGCGCAAAAGGATAGGGATGATGACACGCAAGGAATACTTGTGAAGGGTTTGAGAATCCTTGCTGGAGTTTTGAATAGCCGGCAGAAATACAAGCGTGCAAGAATTACAATTGGGCTACTCCACAAACACCGAAACAAGCACGGGAAAGCAGTAGGGCACGACCTTGTTACTGCCGCTGCTGATTACCACCTCGCAGGATTTATTCACGCCAATGCGGGAAAAAATAGCGCAGCAAAGAAGGCTTTTTCCAAGTGTGAAAAACTACAACCAGGACATCTAGCGGCTGCACTTGATGTTGCAGAACAGTGTGGATACGTGAAAACATTAGCGAAATTATACCCCTTAGCAGGCCCGGTGATCAGCAGAAATGGTACTTACATCCTAGAAATCGAAGGAAGGCCTTCTGCTGATGCTAGAAGAATTGGTGCGATTTTAGGAGGCGAGGTGCAGACTGATATCGAGCGCCAAATATCTGCGATTATGGCTGGTGAACAGGCTGCAAACGCAAGACTGCAAGCCGCCGTTGATTCTCTTGTGCCCACGCATGATTACCACACGTACAGCACGAATTGAGTCGGTAATTGGTAGCGGGAGATGGATTTGAACCATCGATCTACGGGTTATGAGCCCGTCGGTCTAACCAAGCTAACCTATCCCGCTGTTATCCCGACGGCGACAGTCTCTATTCTTGAACCCACCGACCCGATTTTTGTCAGTAATTAACGGGAGGTTTTTGGATAAGTACCCTCTAGGGTATATCGATGAAGGCGAATTTCCGTCTAATGGCCGTGACTTTGACTCTACTTAGCGCTAGCCTTGCAGGCTGTATTGGGGGAGATGATGACACAGGAGGAGAATACTCTGGACCAATCAATTTGGTAGTATTCTACGACTCAACATCTGGTATGGTTGAGACCTCAGAAAATAATGGACAGGCAGGACCAACAACAGGAGTTGAACTATCATTTGATTTTGCAGATACAACATCAGATGATGGAGAAATCACCAAGATTATACTAGATCCTGATGATGGTTCCACGCCAATTGAAGCAGACCCGTCCGACAATGCAGTGATTTCATACACTTGGTTAACCCATGGAGTTTTCGAGACTACTCTAACTGCAGAAGACGAAGAAGGAAACTCCCACAGCATAGAAGTGGTTGTTAGAATTGACATGCAAATAACATGGTCAGATTCACAGACTAGTTCTGCAACAATGACTTTTGATGCTACTCCTGATTGTGAGGATGAGGAACCATTAGCAGACAGAATTACAATTTCTTCCACCGTAAATAATCCAGGAGGTGGACCATTCTTTGGAGGCGGTAACTCAGATGTTACTTGGTCACTGACTAATCCTGACGAAGAAGAGATTTCGTCTAGTTCCGGTACAATACCAGATAATGGCGAAGAAACATGGGACTACACGACTAGGGACATATCGGTTGGTTTCTGGTCGTTATCTGTCGAGGTTGCTGAGAACGGAGATGATGTAAATGTCAACAACGTTGTCAGTATCGTATACCCGGAAGGTTCTGAAGATCCTGTGAACCCTCGCACAGAGTGAAACTAAAGTGAAAGTAAACTGCAACCTTGCAGTCTTGCTTTTCTGATGCATGGGTTGAATAATATCCACTTTCAGATTCAGAATATGAGACCATCTTTCCTTGATATACTAAGGCACAATCGCTCAGGTCATGGCAGCAAAGAGCAAGTCGAAGAAGCAGAAAGAAGAAGAGTCCCCTAACACAGAGGTAGTTACAATGGAGGAAGTAGAAGAGCCAGAGGTCAGCATCGAAGACCTCCCAGGTGTTGGTCCAGCAACAGCAGAAAAGCTACGCGAAGCTGGATTTGATGAACTACTGGCACTTGCAGTAATGAGCCCTCCTGACCTAGCAGAACAAGCAGAACTAGGTGAAGCAGTAGCAGGTAAAATTATCCAAGCTGCAAAGAAAATGGCAAACATCGGTGGATTCGTTTCAGGAACTGCTCTTCTAGAGAGAAGAAGAGAAGTCCAAAAGTTGTCCAGCATGGTACAGTCAATCGACGATTTACTCGCAGGTGGATTTGAGACTCAGTCTCTCGTAGAAGTATACGGAGAATTTGGTTCAGGAAAGACACAGATCGGCCACCAACTAGCAGTGAACTGCACAATGCCAATTGAGCAAGGTGGACTAGATGGAGACGTATTCTACATCGATACAGAAGATACATTCAGACCTGAGAGAATTACTCAGATGGCACGTGGCCACGGCCTCGACCCAGAAGCTGTTCTAGAGAGAATTCACGTAGCACGTGCATACAACTCTGCACACCAAATGCTACTTGCAGAAGAAATCAAGAGAATGAGCAGAGGAATCAACGTCAAGATGATTATCGTCGATTCTCTAACCAGCCACTTCAGAGCTGAATTCGTTGGAAGAGGTATGCTTGCTAACCGCCAGCAAAAACTCAACAGACACCTGAAGGATCTGAAACAGTTGGCTGATGTTAACAACGCTCTAGTCTTGGTTACCAACCAAGTTATGAGCAAACCTGATGCAATGTGGGGAGACCCAACCAAGCCAATTGGTGGTCACGTACTAGCTCACGCATCAACTTTCAGACTGTACCTGAGAAAGGCAAAGGGTGGAAGAAGAATCGCTCGCCTAGTCGACTCTCCAAACCTACCGGATGGAGAATGTGTATACCAGGTCTGTGAAGACGGTCTCCGTGACTGAATAAGGGTAAGACAATCGCCTTCTCGCCCCTTTGGGGTGGCGGCACCTTCAAATTAGGTGCAAACAGGATGAGACGCTATGCGACACCTCATTGAGCGTGTACTCGAGCTTGCAGATGAAGAAGAAGGGCCGTCAATTCGACCAACTAGTGTCGAAGAGATGGAGTCAAATGACGCTGAATTAAAGCGCCTTCTAGAGTCACTTCAACCTAGAATTCGAGTGTATGGAGTTGGTGGAGCTGGGTGCAATGCAGTAAGCCGCCTCCACGAAGAGGGATTGTTCGAAAACCGCTACGTCACGGGTCATGCAATCAATACCGATGCACAGGCTCTGTTGATGAGCCCTCTCGAAAATAAAATTCTGATCGGTAGAACCGCTAGAGGAAGAGGAGCAGGCGGAGACCCTACAAAGGGAGAAGCAGCCGCTTTAGAGAGCGAGAACAATCTGAGAAAAATCACAGATGACACTCAACTAGCAATCATAACAGCAGGTATGGGAGGCGGTTCAGGCACTGGAGCAGCAGGTCATATTGCAAGACTCGCTAAGGAACAGGGCGCATTGACGGTTGCCGTAGTCACATATCCATTCAACTCGGAAGGGACTCTCCGAAAGCAGAATGCAGAATGGGGTCTTGAAAGACTAAGAGAATACTGTGACACAATTCTAGTGATTCCAAATGAAAGATTGTTAGAGATCGAAGGAGTAAGGGACCTACCAATTGCTAGCGCTTTCAGGGTTGGAGATGAATTGTTGGTTAGAGCAATCACAGGAGTCACTGAGTTGTTAACGACTGATGGAATGGTCAATCTTGACTTTGAAGACCTGAAGGCTGTAATTAACTCAGGTTCTGGAGTTGCTATGATTGGTCTAGGTGCAGCAAGTGGTCCTGGAAGAGCTGAAGCTGCCACTTTGGAGGCTTTGCATTCACCATTACTAGACCTAGATGTTTCAGATGCAAGAGGCGCTCTAATCAACGTTGTCGGAGGTTCTAGTTTGACGCTGGGTGAAGCTGAAAAATGTGCTCAACTAATTCAGAGTAAAGTTGGTGAAAATGCACGAATAATTTGGGGAGCTGCAGTCGACGAGAGTCTCGGAGAGGACATTCGTGTGATGTTAGTACTGACAGGGGTTCGTTCCGAACAAATTCACGGTGCTAGCGAGAACAGGCAACTGCGGGCTCTAAAATCTAGAAACATCGAGTTTGTCAACTAGTTCTTGATTGCCATAACCGCTAGAGATAGCACGGCAATTATGCCGATTACTCCGACTGCTAATTGTCTGGATGAGGGTGAATCTTCTGTAGTTGGAGTGACTATCTCACCTTCGTAACTTGGCCCTGGAATCGCGTACGAATTTGAGTTCCATTCATCCCCTGATGATGCTCCATTTCCATTCACTGCATTTCCGTGCGTAATGAAAGTCACCAACTCTGCATCAGATTCCGGTGCAGTCCAATTAAATTCCCAGACACGTTGATTATTGTTAGAAGAAGAATGAGTGTAACCCTCTTCCAATTCTTGCACATCGCCTGTTATTTCACCGTGTGAAATCAATATTCTAAACCCACCTTGGGGGTCATTTGCCTCTAGACTTGATTCAATTGTGAGGGTCAAGTTGTAAGTCTGAGTTGAGTTATAGACATCAGGTAGTCCCAACAAAGTGACCTTTGTCTCTTCAGTTGATGCTCCGTGGCAAACGCATCCATTATCTCCAACATCTCCAATACCTGTTGGTAGAGCCTCAACCTGGCTAATGATTGCAAGCGTAAGAAGCAGCACAAGCAATCTTTTCATGAACCCCCTAAGTGGAATTTGTAAATAATACAATCTGCAATTAGCGGCGCGGGTGTATTACCGTTTCTTGGTTAAAATTTGGATGCATCAATACATGGTTTCAATAACTATGAGTAAATTTGTTATTTTTAGTGAGTAATGTGTTACCGTTTGAGACGACTGATTTACCACCTGAAGATGAGGAAGAAATCGACCCTTTTGCAGAACTTGAGATAGGCACAAAATCATCCTACAGTGGAGGCAATGATGCACTTTCTGTGTTTGAAGACGAGGATGACCCGCTTGCTGCATTTGCTGAAGATGATGACCCGCTAGCTTCATTCGCAGATGAAGATGAAAGTCCGGTTGAAGACACTGTGATATCCTTTACTGATGAGAAAGTTCCTGAATTGAAAAATGGAGCCGCAGAATCTAATCCCTCAGAAGCAACCTACAAACTACTCCTAGAAACCGTGTGGGTTGATGACATACTCGACCCTTCAGAGGTTGAACTTCTGGCAAGGAAGCGTGGAGAACTTGGACTTAGTTTCGAAAGGCACCTCCAACTAGTGAGAGATATCATCGGAGGTTGACCGATGTCTCCTACCCCATTCGAGCACGGCCTAGCACTCGCTTGGTCAGATGGCGCACTATCAAGAGAAGGTGCGTTAATGCTTGAGGCGTTGCAAACTCAACTTGGTTTGAGTGACAAAGAAAGAGCCGCCCAAGAGCAGGAATGGTTGAATGACATTTCGAAGAATGAAAGAAGGTCTTTTGGTGATGGAGACCAAATTCTCAGAGAATGGCTAGAAGGGCTTAGCGATAAGGAAAATCTGGGGCAAAGTGCTCGTTCAATGGGTAGGTCTGCATTGGACGTAGGACTTTCAAAATCAGCCTGGAAGGATGCATTTACTTTCGCAAAAGGACTTGGCCTAGGAGAAGAACTTGCCAATGGAGTTTGGTTAGAAGAAGAGGCTGAACCATTGGATGGATGGCCTGCAGCACTAGACCCACTCGCAATTATTCTAGGCTTGGTATTGTCTGTACCAAAATCAATCGCGCAAAAGGATGCTGAACTCTCTGAAGGGGATGCATTCGTTGTTATCGACCATCCGGATGCGAAACCAAGCTATCTGTCTTGGATGCCAGAACTGACTCCCGTTAAGCACGACAAATGTGGATGGGGTTGGAAAGGTGAACATTCCATATCAACGCCTGCTCCAGAGAAAGATTTGGTTTTCTGCACTTCTGTGCTGTTAGCATGGGTAAGGAGATTCATCTCCATGAGGCACAAGCGTGGTGAAAAGGGGTTGGATGGCATTCCTGATGGTTTCCAAATTATGCCCTCTTCAATCGAATTAGAAAATGATGGGAAAAATCTGAAAATTTCAATGATCGTCGACTTGGGAGAATCTGGCTTAGTGCGTCCTTTTGCAACCATAAATGTCGACGGTGTTGCGAAATTAAATCCTGCTCCGGAAGGCCTTGGAGAAAGTTGGGTAAGGATTCACGATGCTGTTGGAAATCTAGTTCTAAACGCTTTAGAAACACTACCTCTACAACTTTCACAAGCTGCAGGATTGAATAATAATTTCAAGAATGTCTCTCTTGAAGATGGTTGGATTACTCTTGACTTTGATGAATGATTACTTCAGAAGTAATCTTGCAGTCTTTCCTCAAACTATTGGATACACTGCAGTATTTTTCATGAGACTTGTGTACAACCCTCTCTACCAACTTCTGAGGGACGTTTCCCTCAACGTGGTATACGAAATGGATCGATGTGAAATAGCGAGGAGATTCATTATTACGAGTCGAATCCATGTCTACCCAAACTCTAGAAAAATCTCTTTCCTTGAGACCTATTACAACATCTACTATTGAACAAGCACCTACCATCTGCAGTGCTAATTGCATTGGACTAGGCCCGTCTTCCCAGTTCATCTCTATTCGCTGACCGTTGGAGTTGATTCCAACCATGTTCTTGCCACCAGTCCATTCGACGGTTCCCTGCATAAATCACCCAAATGTCGCTAAGAGAAGAAACCACCGTCGACCGCTGTGTTGATGAAGGGGGTCAAGTTGGCTTGTAACGAGCACCATGTCAGGCAGTCCAATCACAATGGAAAATGGAGTTTTAGTTGTACCAGATAATCCAATTGTTCACTACATTGAAGGCGATGGAATTGGAGTGGACATCACACCAGTAATGATAGAGGTTGTCGATGCTGCAGTTGAGAAAGCGTACTCTGGTAACAAACAAATTACTTGGAGCGAAACCCTTGCAGGTGAAAAGGCATTCAATCACACTGGTGAATGGTTACCTGAAGCAACACTCGATGCAATGAAGACCGGTTTGGTCTCAATTAAGGGCCCGCTTACCACACCTGTTGGCGGAGGAATTCGCTCTCTGAATGTCGCTCTTCGACAGAAGCTGGATCTATTCGCATGTGTAAGGCCTGTCCGCTGGTATGAAGGAACACCATCTCCAGTAAAGGCTCCAGGAGATGTTGACATGATTATCTTCAGAGAGAACAGCGAAGACGTTTACGCTGGAATCGAATGGGAAGCAGGTTCAGAAGGTGTTGCCAAAGTAATTGATTTCTTGGTCAATGAAATGGGTGTAGACAAAATCAGATTCCCAGATACTTCTGGAATCGGAATCAAACCAATTAGCAAAGAAGGAACTGCAAGAATCGTTCGCGCTGCTATTCAATACGCTGTAGATAATGACAAGGACAGTGTAACACTCGTTCACAAAGGCAACATCATGAAGTTCACAGAAGGTGGTTTCAGAGATTGGGGATACCAACTAGCAAAAGATGAATTTGGCGCTACTGAACTTGATGGGGGACCATGGTGTACGTTTGAAAATCCGAACACTGGAACCACGATCACCATCAAAGATGTCATCGCTGACGCTATGCTTCAACAAATCATCACAAGACCTGCAGAGTATGGTGTATTGGCTACTATGAACCTAAACGGCGACTACATTTCTGATGCTTTGGCTGCTCAGGTTGGTGGAATTGGAATTGCACCAGGTGCCAACATCAATTACGATACTGGAATCTCAATTTTCGAAGCAACCCATGGAACTGCTCCAAAGTATGCAGGACAAGACAAGGTAAACCCCGGTTCTCTAATCCTCTCAGCTGAAATGATGCTGCGCCACATGGGTTGGAGTGAAGCCGCTGACCTAATCGTTGGAGGAATGGAAGGAGCAATTTCGGCAAAAACCGTTACCTATGACTTTGAAAGGCTGATGGATGACGCTGAACTACTATCTTGTTCCGCATTTGGAAAAGCGATCATATCTCACATGTGAGGCGGTCAAATGCCAAATTATGATTCGCGCTGGGTATCAGTGAAGACTGGTTCTGACGTGAAATGGTGGATTCGAATGAAAGCCAAAATTGATACGGGCGCTGCTAGATGTTCGATTGATGATTCGCTAGCGAGGGCTCTAAGATTGCCTTTGATTGGAACTGTAAAAGTCAAAAATGCAATGGGTAAACAGATTCGACCATTGTATGAGACAACATTTAGAATTGGTTCCAAGAAGTATACGGTTCAACTATCTGGAGCAAATAGGGAAGCTCTTGCTACACCATTACTTATCGGTAAGGACTTGATTGATATTCTAAACTCTGATTCATCTTAACCATGAGTTCAGGTCACGGCTGCTAGCGATGACTCCGAATCCAAATTTCTCTTCTATCGCTCTTGCGACCAGAGCGAAATCTGAATCCCTTGTAGCAATTAGAATACTGCCGATTTCACCAAGTGGACGGTTTGCCATAGCAGTAGAGAGACACATTAGTGACTGGTCTGCCTTTTCGGGATAGATGTCCTTGTCGTCAATCACTTCACGTATAGGTTCACCATGCAACCTCTTCATTGCCGTGATTTCATCATAAACCTCAGTGTGCTCTAACAAGAATGTCTTCAATCCTGCGCGAATTTCTTCATCGTCCGCTTCGTCTTCAATGTGCAAGTCTAATGGTTTCCAATTTGAGAATTCAGAGATTACCTCATTCGCTATTTCGAGTAGGGACTTCTCATTCAAAATTGAGTCCAATTCTTCACCGGAAACTAGGGTTTCGGAGAATCTTTCTCTAATCCTCTCCACATCTGTTGCTATAGAAATTAGTTCATTTTGAACAATCTTTGGTAGCCACAATTTGATGACTCCTTCTGCAGATCGGTGTTTTAGGATTCGGTGGAATCTTCCTCTACCTCCAACGTCAAGAGACGCTTCTGAATTAATTCCTAATCTCTCTGAAATTCTGTTTTGCAGTTCATCAACTAGGATGTTAGTATCAATAATCACTAGAGGCGTTAATGCAAGGTTTCTCAGATATGACCTCTGCTTAACAGGGAGATTGTGCCTGTGAGTTGCGAACAATGCCCTCTCTGCATCAGCGAGTCTCTTGATGTCTAGAACACCAAATTTACCGGAGTTTTGTGCCCTTTCTAGTAGCATCAAACCTTCAAGCGGTTTCTCTTCTGCTGCTGCAAGAGCGATTTCGTAAATTTCCCCTCCTGAAGGGTCATGTAGCATTGCTTGTGCATATCGATTCTCAAAAGTATGACGGTTTCTTCGTCTCTCTCTTTGTAATGAATTCAATGCCGCTTTTACCCTGCCAGAGAATGGCTCTATTGGAAGATGACGTGGGTGTGACCTTGGATAATTCCTCAACATGTCTAATTCTTCTTCTGAATGTCTGACTCTCTCCACATTCTGGATATTGCCGAATTGGTCTTCTTGTTCAACCATTTCAGTTCGCTTTACGAAGTTTGTCAGCATTCTGGTAGCTTCGTCTGTGTTGCGTTTATTTGCTGCGACATGAGAGACGTTCAGGTATAGTTGGAATCTCTTTGTAAGCGCTGACTTAAGAGCAGGTTGATTCTCTAGAAGTGAAACTGCCTCAGACCATTGCTCTGCATGTGCGAGGTGAATCAATGCTTTCCTGTGGAGCAAAATCTTGTGTTCGTAATCGAATTCCTCGTGGTCCCCTGCTTTCTTGTAATCTCTAGCAGCGTTCAGCTCGTCTTTGTTACTGACGTGCATAGCGGCACGTGCGAGTGTGTGCCACGGCGATTGCGGGTCGTTTTCTTGATACCAAGATACCAAGTTAGTCAAACCGATGTCGTGTTCCAAAACCAGATGCCTGACTGCCTGCATCATTGGCATGGCTGTTTCATCACCTGAAAGCAGGCCATCGAGTAACTCAACAACGCCTTTTGACTTACCTGTTTGCAATTGCCACGAGGCTCTGTTCAGACGTAATGTATCGATAACAGCACTGAACAACCTAGATTCAATATCTGATAACTCAGCCTCTGAAACACTCTTTGCGAGAGTATCAAGGACCTTAGAATCCGCTAGACCATCTCCTCCATCCTTTAGTGCCTGTTTGCAATTATTGAATGCCTTGATACCGTTTTTGTCTAGAGTGTCAACAACCCAATCATCATCTGATTGAGCCGCTCCATCCAACATCAAAATGAGTCCTTTACTAACAGGTGAAAATGCGCTTGGAACCTCTGCATTCTCGACTGTAGTTAGTGCATTTCGCCTTGCTTTCCTGATTGTTTCGAAGTCCCAACCTTTCGACTTGGCAGGCAGAAGGTGCGCAACCAGAAGAGTAGCGTATGGGTGCTCAATGCACCTTTGTTCATCCACAAGCAGGACTTCTGCAAGTCTCTTTAAGTCGAGATTTCTAGAGAACAGATCAATGGATGATTCAATACCGAGGGATGCTTCATTATCGTGGAGTTTACGTGCAGCGGCTGAACGTAAATCGGTTCCTAGACTGGTATCGTTTACAATTGAAGACAGCCCATCCTCAGCCAATATTTCAGTTTGCTCGACCAACCATTCTTTCGCATCCTGTCCAAGTTCTTTGACTAGTGGAATTAAGGTCGACATTTCCGCATCAGGCTCTACTTTCAGAGAAGTCAGCAACTCCAAGGCTAACTCCGAAGAACCTTCTCGGACAAGGGCAGCTAACCTCCACCAGGTAATGGTCTCTTTTTGCTGTGCAGTGAGTTCCAGATCTAGACCTGCTTGTAAATCATCGCTGGAAAGTTCTGCTGCCTCATCAGGTAACAGAGCCCAAGCCAGAGTCTTGCGGACTAAGGATAGTTCATCGTCACCTGAAAGCGTTCTCGATGTATTCCATTCCTTGCATATGCCATTCCTCAAATCC
Source organism: Candidatus Poseidoniaceae archaeon (assembly GCA_049606035.1). GTDB lineage: Archaea > Thermoplasmatota > Poseidoniia > Poseidoniales > Poseidoniaceae > MGIIa-K1. Next base: position 14,975 of record JBMYVD010000033.1, read on the forward strand.
AGCACATCTGAGAATGCCTCTGTTAATACTGCATCTGACTTTGATAATTCTTTGAGTGAATCAGTTGCATCATTTCCTAGATGTATGTGCAGTAATACACTGATGATAGATGAATCGCCTTCTAGGTTCTCAAGTCCTGCTATATCTCGAAGTCCTCTCTTTCCATTCAACTGAGCGATGGCTGTTCTAAGTGCCATCTTTACTTTAGCATCGGAGGAGGTTGTCTCAAAGATTGAAAGCGCATTTGCCAATGATTTCCCATTTGCAGGGTCTATTCTCGCTATATTTGTGTCAAACTTGTCCGCTTCTTGTTCCTTCACCTCGGATTGAGGGAAGGCAGCAAACTGTGCTAGAATTGGGGTTGCCTCCGCCATCTCTGACCAAACTGGATGAACACCTTGAGTTGTTGCATCTTCTCTTAATCCCTCAAGGATACTGTCCCAAGCTTCATCCCAATCGTCTGAAAACAGAGTCTTTCTGATTAGCAAAACCGCTAGTCTGTAAGCTGTTGGAGAACCATCATCGATCAATACATCTTCTACCTTTGGTAACCACTCTAGAGGTCCTGAATTTGATTTAGCGCCTCTTCTACCTCGCTGAACTCTGCGGTTCCGCATCATGGGAGCGGAATTTCCTTCCTCTTCATCAGGTATCTGTACTTCATGAAGACAGACGAGAAGCAATGACTTCCATGGCTTATCAAGTGCTCTCCACTCTGCGGTTTTCGCAACCTTAGATTGTCGAGTTCTTGGAGGGAGGTGTTCTAACATGCCGGTTTTGAGACAAACGGCGAGGTTATTCTCTTGCAGCATTTTCACCCCTACGGGGTGAGGGCCTCAGTCGGACCTCTTTAGAGCCACCGGCTCTAATTTCTTCCAAACAACAATGAAAGAGAAGCCCTCCGAGTCCAAATTAATGGGGGCTGCAGACACCGTTATCCTACTACTGCACCCCATTACGGCTGCAGCAATTCTTGGTTGGATGTGGTGGCAATATGGCTGGAAGAAAAAAAGTCGAGAATTGAAAGGCGTTAGCCGCCAGGAAGAATTAGAAAGGCATGAAAAAGTAGGCGAAAGAATCCTACAAGCAGCCATAATTTCAGTACTCATCGCATTTTTCGCTAGGTATTACACAGGGCTGGGATTGTTACCAGGAAGCCTTCACGGATTCACAGGACCACTCGGGATAATCTTGCTATGGATTATGGCGAGGTGGGGAAGAAATGCTAGGAGAGACAAGTTACAGAAAGCGAAACACGGCAGGGCTGCTGACCTACTTATTGCTCTAATGGTCTTCCATTCTTTCCTCGGATTTTTGTATATCTTCGATGTTGTCTGAACCTGCTGAATGGTGGTTGTCTTTATTCCCACCCAACCAACTTGGGCTCCACCAATTCCACTTACCCATCAGTCTCATTGTTGAAGGTACCACTAATGCTCTAACTATTGTGGCATCAAGAAGAATTGCTAGTGCTAGACCAAATCCAATTTGTTTCAGTATCACAACAGATGACAGACCGAATGCCATGAAAACTACGACCATAATTGCTGCAGCACCTGTAATCAGCCTACCAGTCTTCTGCAAGCCATTTGCTACAGCTTGTGTGTTATCTCCGGTTACTTCCCATTCTTCGTGGATTCTGGAAAGCATCAATACTTCATAATCCATTGAAAGACCGAATACAATACAGAACATTATGACTGGATTTGTTGCTTCAATCGGTTGAGGTGTGAAGTTTAACAATTCAGCACCATTGCCCCATTGGAATACGAAGACCAGCATTCCAAAGGAGGCTGAAATTGATAGGATATTCATGACAATGGCTTTGATCGGGATGATTACACTCCTCACCTGAATGAAAATCAGTACAATGGTTGAAGTGAAGATGAAAACAAGTGCGATTGGAAGATTCTCAACGATTGCATCCAAAACGTCGACGCTATATGCGGCAAAACCAGCAACAAGCAACTTTCCTTCCTTGCCGATTACTAGATCATCAACCAGTTCTGAACGTTCTTCTCTTACATCATTGACAAAGTTACGACTATCTTCACCAGTGATTGGCCCATCCAGTGAAAATACGATGTAAGTAACGTTATCTGATACGAATTGTTGTTTGATGTATTCTCTAGTTGCTACCTGTTCAGGAGTCAAATCCTCGTTGGGAGTCTGCCAGTATGCTACTGCTTCTGACTCGGTCACGCCAGGGTATGGCATTGCATATCCGAATGTTTCCAGAACCCTGTCATCTTCTAACTGACCTGCCATCCAATTGTGCATTGCACGAATATTCTGTTCTGCTAGTGGGTCCTCTCCATCGAAGTCAACGACTACCATTGCGGAGTTCACTGCACCTTCGGGCCACTTTTCGTCCATGTGCTCGAAGCCCACTCTTGTTTCGTCATCAGGAGGTAGTGCATCTCTGGAAGCGATGGAGAAATCCGCCTGTATGAAAGGCAATCCGGCGCCGAGCAGAATAATCAGTGTTGGAATTAATACGGCCCACGGTCTGTCCATTACGGTTTTTGCAATCTTTGACCAAATTCCGTCTCCGTCATCGTTATCGGTGCTAAAAGCAAACGGAATTTTGTACTTGAATAGTCTGTGACCAAGCATTGCTAGAACTGCTGGTAAAACGATTATCGAGAAAATCATCGCTACCGAAACGGCCAAAGTACCACCGATACCAAGACTTGGAAGACCTGTGTTTTCGAAGAATAACATGCCCATTAACCCGATTGCAACGGTTACTCCGCTGAAGAATACCGCCTTACCAGCGGTTGCCACAGTCATCGCGGTTGAGATTCTCATATCCCTACCACGATTGAGTTCTTCTCTGAATCGATTAACCATGAATAAAGAGTAGTCCACAGAAACTCCTATTCCAATCAGTGTGATGATGTTCAGGGCGTATTGAGTAACATCGGTTGTGTTTGACAACCAAATCGTAATTCCCATCGCAGCTAATACTGTCAGAACCGCAACACCTAGCGGTAGTAGTGCTGCGATTAGTGTGCCGAATACAATACCTAGAATTATCAAAGTCAAGGGCCCAGAAACAAGTTCTGCT
>JBMYVD010000034.1:0-17997 GCA_049606035.1 Candidatus Poseidoniaceae archaeon
TAATTGCCCCAGCGTGACCCATTCTCTTTCCAGGTGGTGCTGTTGCACCAGCGACGAATCCTACGATTGGTTTAGAACAGTTTTCTTTGGCCCATGCTGCAGCTTCCTGCTCAGCATTACCTCCGATTTCACCAATCATCACTATTGCTTCAGTTTGTGAGTCTGCCTCAAATGCAGCCAAGCACTCGATGAATCCTGTTCCGTTAACAGGATCTCCACCAATTCCGATACAGGTTGATTGACCTTCATCGATAGACATGGTCTGTGCAACTGCTTCATATGTCAGAGTTCCAGACTTAGAAACAATTCCAATTCTTCCCTTTGCATGGATGTGACCAGGCATAATACCCAACTTTGCCCCACCAGTTTCTCCCGGTGTGATAATCCCCGGACAGTTTGGTCCGATTAGTCTAACATTCTCTCTATTTGCAACATATGCTGCTGCCTTGACCATGTCTAGTGTTGGAATACCTTCTGTAATACATACAATAACGCCTTCACCTTTTACTGTTTCAAATGCGTTTGCAGCCTCCATAATCGCTTCACCAGCGAATGGCGGAGGAACGTAAATCACAGTTGCATCGGCATCGGTTTCCTTGATAGCCTCAACCATGCTATCAAAAACCGGGACTCCTAGTACTTCTTGACCGCCTTTGCCTGGAGTAACTCCTCCGACTAGATTAGTTCCGTATTCTACCATTTTTCCAGCATGGAACATACCTTGCTTTCCTGTGATTCCTTGTACCAAAACCTTAGCATCTTCTTCAATCCAAATTGCCATTTCACTCACCGCCTCCAATTAGTGCCACGATTTTCTGAGCACCGTCTGCTAGGTCATCCGCTGGATGAATGTTCAAATCAGATGCAGCCAAAATTGCCTTTCCTTCATCCACATTTGTTCCTGCTAGTCTTACCACAAGTGGAACATCCAATCCAAGTGCTTCTGTCGCACCGATTACTCCACGAGCAATGATGTCACATCTCATGATACCACCAAAGATGTTCACAAGGATTCCCTTGACGTTAGGGTCTTCGAGAATAATTGAGAAAGCTGTCTTCACCTGCTCTTCATCTGCTCCACCACCAACATCTAGGAAGTTTGCTGGCTCTCCTCCGTACAACTTGATTACGTCCATAGTTGCCATTGCAAGGCCAGCTCCATTGACTAAGCATCCAATATTGCCATCTAGTTTTACGTAAGACAATCCTGTTTCTTTCGCTCTGATTTCAACCTCTTCTTCCTCAGATAAGTCCCTGAGGTCACTCCAGTCCTTGTGACGGAATTCAGCATTTTCATCGAAACTGATTTTTGAGTCAAGAGCAACCATTTCATCATCTTCGGTTCTAACAAGTGGGTTGATCTCCACCATCGCACAATCTTGGGCGATGAACATATCGTACATTTTCCCTAGCATTTTGAAGAATGATTTCAGAGCGTTACCTGATAGTCCCAATGACATTCCTAGGTCTCTCTTTTGGAATCCTAGTAGTCCAGAGTTAGGGTCAACGTTGATTTTGTGAATAAGTTCAGGTGTGTTGTGAGCAACGTCCTCAATATCCATGCCACCTTCTGTAGATGCCATGATTAGTACATCCTTGCTCTCTCTATCAACCAGCAAGGCAAGGTAGTATTCGTGTTCTATTGCACAGCCTGATTCGATGTATAGGTTGTTAACCAACTTACCTTCTTCACCGGTTTGAATTGTGACGAGGATGTTGCCCAAAATGTTGGATGCATATGTTTCAACATCTTCTCTTGAAAATGCGATTTTTACTCCTCCTTGCATTACCTCTTCACGGGTTTCTGGATGGTACATGGTGCCCTTTCCTCTTCCTCCAGCATGAATCTGGCTTTTCACTGCTACAACCTTAGATCCTAGGTTGTCGTATGCTTCCAAAGCTTGGCTTACGCTTGTACAGTGTACACCCTCTAAGACGGGTACTCCTGCCGCTTTGAGAAGGGCTTTTCCTTGATACTCGTGGATATTCATGACTCTCTCCAACTCCTCCGACCAAAAGACGACCTTTGAATGATGCGATATCAAATCCGTAATCACACGATGCGTTCAATAGCCAAGTTGTAGTCGGTTAAGATATGCAGGTAGTCGTTCTTGCAGGTGGTGTTGGTTCACGTTTACGTCCTTGGACCAATGAGGTTCCTAAGCCACTGCTGCCTATGTTGGATGCTACACTACTCGAGAGAGTCGTAGAAGGAGTTCCTGAAGGTCTCGTTGACGAGGTGGTCGTTGCGGGTGGATACAAAGTAGATCAGATCGAAGAGTATTTCCGCAAAGCAGATGTTGATTTTGATGTAAGAATAGTTCCTGAGGATAAGCCACTTGGTACTGGTGGAGCTCTAGGAAATTGCAGAGATGTAGTATCAGGTAGATTTGCATGTTTCAATGGTGATATTGTTTCATCTCTAAATGTCGGAGATATGTTACAACAGCATTCAAACATGGATGTCAAAGGAACACTCGCGCTTTGGGAAGTCGAAGACCCAACGAGGTTTGGAATCGTAGGTTTAGATGATGAAAGTAAAGTTACCCAATTCAAAGAGAAGCCAAAGCCGGAGGAGGTTTTCTCTAACCTGATAAATGCAGGGTCTTACCTTTTGGAAGAAGAAGTGTTTGACATAATGCCAACAGGAAAGCATAGTCTAGAGCGAGACGTTTTCCCTGTATTAGCAAAGGAAGGAAGCCTTGCAGGGTTCCCATTTGAAGGATATTTCATCGACGCAGGAACGCCCGCGAGTTGGCATGATGGTGTCACAAGATGCATTGCAGAAAATAGATTCAAAACGGGTCAAGTCTCAAACGGAAGTTGGCACCATGGAGAAGTGACTTCTGCAATAAATTCCATGGTTCAGGAAGGATGTGTTGTCTTAGGAGAGGTTTCAGATTCAACATTGCTCTCAGGTTCTAAGGTTGAAGCAGGGGCTGTAGTTTCCAATTGCCTAATCGGTAGAGGGTCGACAATCAAATCCGGTGCTGAATTGAGTAACGTTGTAGTAGGGCACGGAGTTACAGTACCTGCAGGCCATATTCAAACCGAAGGTACGATTTGAATCGCAGTCTCCAAAAAGGATGGGTTCACAGCCTTACCCATGGATGAACCACTTATTGTAGTGAACTTCAAGACTTATTCCACCGCTTTGGCTGAACATGCTGAAACGCTTGGAAAATTGATGGCTGATGTCGAAACTAATGCTAGGATGGTTGCGGTTACAAACGCATTTGACTTATCCAGTGTTAGTGCTATTTCCGGATTAGAGGTTTGGGCTCAGCACTTAGATCCAGTTGGACAAGGTAGTCACACTGGATGGCTAGAGCCACAGACTGCAATCGCTAGAGGTGCATCTGGTACAATCATCAATCACGCTGAACACAAAGTTTCAATTGACCACGTAAGAGACTTGATGTCAATGTTACCTGATGGCTTCCCAATTTGTGCATGTGCAGCAGATGTCGCCGAGGCAAGAGCATTAGCAGAATTGGGTCCAACTTTCATTGCCGTAGAGCCACCTGAGTTAATCGGTGGCGATATCTCAGTAACTACCGCAGACCCTGCAATTGTATCTGATACAGTTGCAGCTGTGAAAGAGGTAAATCCGAATGTCAGAGTGCTGTGCGGTGCTGGAGTAAAGAATGGTCAAGATGTTGCAACCGCAATTTCCCTTGGTGCAGAAGGTGTACTACTGGCGAGCGGGGTCACCAAAGCAAACGATATTCCAGGAGTATTGAAAGACCTGGTATCCTTGATATGACCGATTTGTGTGAGCCGGGTTAACTATTATATCCTCTGAGGCCAATGTATACACATGGTAACTGAGGGTGAAACTGTGGAGGAACCTACTCCACCAAGTATACTCATTGACCTAAATCAGTCGCCAGTAAAAGAGCCAGATCTTTGCAAGTTTGATGATTGTCAAAGACCAAGAAGAGGATACAATGATTTCTGTAGACAACACAGGGCTATCGGGAAAATAATCTCTGGTAAAATCGCTCGAGCTAAAGCCGTTGCTGAAATTGATGCTAGAGATAAATCCAACGAAGTCACTGAAGTTAATCGAACAGGGTCAAGCTCTGAAAATGAACTTGTTGTAGTGAAATCGTTTTGGGGCGATTTCACCATTATCCTAGGGATGGAACTCGCCTTTTATCTCCTCATTTTGTTGTTCATGTTACCAATTATGATCCTTGGGTAAACATTTCACTTCCGCTTTTGTGAAGCCTTGGCCATTTCAAGTGCTGACTGTTCTAATTTTGCTCTATGCAAATCTTCCCCCCCTGGGCATGTATCTCTATGGCCGCAATTCCTGCAAGTTCGCTTGCTTTTTGCAAGAGGAATCTGTGACAAGTCACAGGTTAAACCGAGCCTGTAGTGTAGGTCAATCATTGCCTTCATGTCTGAATTGATCATTTGTTTTGAGTCATCCAAGTCCCTTTCATTACACCTCTCTCTCCATAGTTTCCATCTTCCATTATTCCAATACAAATTCTCAACAATGTAACGTTCAGGGTTTGCTGGCAGACCCTTTTGTTGCATTGCCCATTCTACCATTGCGACATTTTCTAGGTGTTTGTCATCACCGGGACTTGATACACCTTGGACAGTGAACCTAAGTAAGTGACAAGTTTTGCCTGAGAACCAAACCAAGTCTGGTGAAATGTGCAATTTGTATTTTCCGAGTTTTGTCTTTTGCAATCTTGAGAACAGGTACCATTGAGTGATTTTTCCGCTTAGTATATCGTAAATTGGCTTTGATTGCATTACAGCATGGAACCTGTGGCAGGCAATTTCCACTAATCTGTCCACCCGCTTTGGGGCTATTTGTGACCTCAAGTCGCTTATTCCACCTATTCTTGTTTCAATTACTTCAATTACTGATTTTTGCCTAAACATTCCACCGATTATTCTATTCCTTATCTTCCCTGCTAGGTCTTTTTCAATCCAAGAATATCCTTCTTTGAATGCTGTGAGCCTGTCTATGATTACCCCACGTAAGGATCTCTGCATCAACCTCCAAGGCGACGACCAATCGGAGATGTTTCTCAAATGCTGGTTAAAACCACCCTGTCTTTTGGCAAAACCGTACTTCAGTACCCAAGCTCTTGGGCATTGGTTCATCAGACTACGTCTACTTATTGACCAGACTTTTGGACGGTTTGCTATAGCTGCTTTTCTTGCTTCCATAAAACGGTCTAATCACTTCAAAGATAGTCAATCCTTCGCTGAATATGAACTCCTAATCGATTCTGAAAAGGCACTGTGTGGGGCGTTTGAAGAACTTGTGTCGGTATTTTGCGATGATTTTGTAACCGATATCTCGGAGTGGTAATGGTATGACCCAGAAAATAGGGAACCACATTTTGTAATACCATTTCATGTAAAGTAAACAACGGATTCCTGCTGCTGAGCGAATGTATGATTTTCCATTTCTGATTAGGTAAACTGAGTCCGCATCCTGCTGCTTTTTTGGCAGAGTTGCAATCATTTCCTGCCCTTCTTCGGATAGAATCGGGCGATATCCGATATCTTGTCCTCTTGCAAGTCTCTTATCCATGAATGTGGCAAGTCTATGGCACAATCCACAATCACCATCGAGAAGCAAGAAATCTCTCTCGCTCATACTTCAACCTCCTCGATTGACCAAGTCAGGACGTATACGCCAGCAGATGAGTGCACATATTGTGGATTCATCACATCTATGCCTAGGTTGTATGATTCTGTCAATGAATTATCCCTCAGTGAAACTTCAGCTTCTTGGAATAACCATGGCTCATGGAGAGTGTATGCCATTTGCAATTTTCCATTGAGTTCAGTGTAAAGTGAATAGCGCTCAAAAAGGAAGTACTCGAGTGTATTTGCGCGAGCCCGCATTTTTTCTCCTAGATGGCTACATTCACCTTCTAAGGTCACACCATCACTAACTCTTTTTGAGTACCACTTGAATGAATTATCAGTTGTTTTCAGCCTGCACTTTGCATACCTGTAAGGCAACCCGTATGCTCTCGGAGCATGCCAACATGTAATCTTACTTTGAGCGTCTAGAGTGAGAAATAAAACTCCAGGTATACCATTTTTCTTCACGTAAGTTCGAATATTGAATTCAGGGAACGTCGAAATTCTGGGAACTGCTGGGAGAAATCTTGGTCTGACATTCCTCATTTGAAATGGAATAGTGCCAACGTATGCCTTACCTTCAAACAGGTCAATTTCAAGACCATCTGGGATGTGTGGTTCTAGATTGCTTGGCTCAACCTCCCAGTGCATGAAGGTGAGATTCCTCCATTCTTGAGATAGCGCATGAGGTCTATCTGGTATAGGGAAAGGAACGTGTTCCCTGCTAATCTTTCTAACCATTGAAAACACTCAGAACCCCGATATCACTCGCGTAGAATACGCCATTTACAAGGCACCAAAGTGAGATTGGAATCAATGCCCAACCCAATGCTTGAGAAAATGGCTGAGATCCAAATGAACCGAACGCTCTTGAGATAGGCCCTCCCCACGATGCGATAAACCTGATCAAGAGGGTTAGAACGCCTGCAGTGAGAACGTGTAGAATCAGAAGTAGTGGGCCTAGTGCGTATCCCATTCCACCTGTCATTGTAGTGGCTGTGACGCCTTGTGTCAGTGTAGCAGGGAATGCTAACCAGATGAACCACCCCATCCAAAATCCGATTAGAAGATCCCTTTCGACATCTTCTACTTCTCTCCAATTTCTAAATGACTCAGAGTAGAAACCATACAGTTTGTTTGCAATGAATTCAATTTCCTTCGGTGTTCCAACCATTGAAGCCCTTACTGCTGCAGTGAAGAACCAAGTAAGCAATGCAAGGTCAAGCCATGTTCTCATGTCGTTATCGCCCGGGAAGAATGACATGATGAGCGGTCCAATGTTTACCATCAAGAAACCAAGGCCTCCGGCAAGAGCGACACTACCCCAAAGTGAGCCCGGAATTAGTGGCTCTTCAGGAACCTCATACTTCTTACGCGGTAGGGCTACAAGCAGCATTGCAAGTCCAGGCCCCCACAATAGGCTAAGTGTTGCGAAGGTAGATTGTTGGCCTCCATAACCGATGTTTTCTACTGCATCGATTATATCTTCAGAACCAGCAGTTCTCGCAGCAGAATAAGCGACATGTCCAGACGAATCGATGATTACTATCGAATCTGAAACTCCGTGGGGCATTCTCTGTGCAAATCGACTCTCACTATCGTCAATGAGTATTGGCCAAGTAGCATTAGTTATGTCTGCAATTATATCTAAATCATCCATTCGAACATTTTCTCCAGTAACTACCTGTACAATACTAACTTCGTCACCAAGCCTTTCAGCAACATTCTGTAACTGTTTACTTTGGTCAACCGCATTCGATGAAGCAGGTAGGGTAATTCCAATGACAACTGCAGATTTACCTTCCATCAGTTCATCTAATGATACGGAGCCGTTGCCGTTTTGATGGAGAATGAATGATGGTGAGCGAGCATCGTCTGCGACTATTGATTCTCCGCCAAGGTCAGGGATTGTGCTGGCTAGCGGTATCATCAAAATGGCCATTACAACCAAAGCTGCCATCAGAGGTGGGGGCAAGAGTAGACCTTGCCTGAGTTGTGAAATCAAATACGCAATTACTGCAACAAAACCTGAGATAGATAGCCACAAGAATGCGCTAGCTAGTGGCTCTTCATCGGATTCAACATTGAATCGAATAATTCCTTCATGGTCACAATTATTACCCGCTGTTCCGTAAATTCCAGTATCAACAGTCTTCAAGCACACAATGAGTACATTGTCTCCAGCGGGTAGTGGATTTGTTCCGGTCCAAACCGTGGAAGGCCTTCCAAGGTCATCATCTCTCGAGTATTTTTCGCTAGTAGCAGTAAATGCTTCGACCCTCAAATCATCGTCGAAAACCCTCTCCTCGTCGGGTTCAACAGGTCCGAAAATGTTCAATCCAGTGAAATCTTTGTCAAGGTCGTCGAATCCCCAAGGTAAGGTTGCAACGAGTTGAATATGAGCTAGTCTAGCATCATCTACGGTTACCTCTACAACAGGAGAGAACAAATCTCCGACGATTACAATTCCACCTGAATATTCTTGGCTACCTCCCCATTCGAGGTTTATGCTGTAAGGACAAGAAGTCGTGGCAGTCATGGAGTACGATATTACATCGTTTGGCATTGCACTTATGTTCGCAATTTCAACCTGAGTGGACAAATTATGTGCCTCACCTGCTGACCTGTATACGTTTTCTGTCACGCTGCCAAAGTAACTGTAATTTCCGATCTGAACTTGTGTTTCTATGGTTACTGGGAACTGTGTTCTGCATTGAGCAAGCGGAAAACCAGTACCTGCTTGAACGTATGCTGCGATGAATGTTGAAATCTCAAAAGAACCACTGAATCCCATTTCAAGTGGTGGCATTGAGAGTGGGCCAATAGACACACTCTGTCCTGCTTGCAATTGTGTACTACCCATTGCTGAACCCTGGTAATCTCTGGTCAAGTTGACCTCGCTTTCTGCACCACTTAGGTAGATTCTGTGATATTGATTACCTTCCCAGCGAACATAACCAGCTTCGTAAATCTCGTCTTCCCCAGATGCGTTTGTAATTACAGGAGTAAGTGCAGGAATGCATATACAAAGAAGGGCAAAAATAGCCATCCACCTTCTCTGCATAATCCCACCCAAGCGCTATGAGTTGAAGAACCCACATCATAGATGTGGGAATCCTAAGTACCACCACATCGCGATTATTCCAAAGGTTATCGCTGCGGCGTTAACGCTTCCTTTAGTCATTAATCCACGGTTTTCCAAGACTGCTCCTAACACGCTATCAACCTGACAACCAAGCCACCCAATAACCGCAATAATTACCGCAAGAGTGAGGTCTTGTTCTGAGGCAAATGCAAGAATTGCAATGATACTAGAGCCGACCAATGCAGCGATTTGACCATTTGGAGAAAATCCACCATTTAGTCCGGGTTCACACTTTTTCATCGTTGTAATCATTCGAACTCTGTCATCCAAGCAACCGATTTCAGAGGCAAATGTGTCTGCTGCTGCAACAGATACAGCTGCTGAGAATAGCCACAATCCATTTTCATGGTCGTCCAACAAAAATGCGATTATGGCAACCAATCCAGGTAGGCCTCCATTTGCAACAACATTACCCCAACTTCGATGTCCATCACTAGATTCTGAGAGTCCTTTTTCGGTTTTCTCGTCGAATCTCCACTTTGTTGCTTTGTGTGCGGTTCCTAAGAATCCGAGTAGAATCATCAACCAAGTCCAGTGACCAAGAGCGCCTACAGTTAGTCCTAAGGCAGCTGCAGCGTAGACACCGGTTCTGTCTAGTACTCTGTATTTTTCAGAAATGAGGATTAAGACACCAACTACGCCTATGGTAACCAGCAGGTTACCTTGAGTTAGGCCAGGTTCCATGATGTCAACCATGTCTCTCCCCTTCTTGGCCGACGAGAATCTACGTCTATACCTTGCGCCTATATTTGTTTCAAAAAAACGGTTTTCAAACCTTTGAAATCATGACGGAAGATGCATGACTGCGGCTAATATTTCTCTTCCGATTATCCATAAAGTTACAATCATGACGACAATCCATGAAAGACTTGCAATAACTTGCACAACTAGATCCTGTTCCATGAATAACCAAGACACAAACCAACTGCTACCATTCCAAGCAGCGTGCCCAATTATTGCTAGACTGATTCCAAACGCAGGGTTTCTTGGTAAATTCCAAACCCTGTCAAATGGTTTGTAGAGCCAGCCTCTTACGGTTCTACCTATAGTACTCAATTCTCTTTGTGTATTTACAATCTGGCCGGATGCGCCATCGAAAACAACCCATGTCGCATTATCCTCGTGTGGATTGTCATCTGGCGTAATTCCTCTTTTGGTGCAAAGGTACCATCCAATGGACACACCTGACAAACCAGTCCACAAAGCGTGGCCGGGTATTGAGCCAATTCCTCTGACTACTGTGGTAAGCGAGTAAGTGACAGCAAGTCCGCTAAATGAACCCAAGATGTATTGCAGGTTTTCCAGTAAGGCGAAACCAAGGCCTACAGAGAAACCGATTTGGAATCCTCTCTTCGGGGAATCAATCAATTTGTACAGGCTCAAAACGAAGGCGGCCTTGCACAATTCTTCACCTACAGGGGCACTTACTGTTAGGATTAGGAATTCTCCTGTTGAACCGGGTCCAAGTGTTTCAATTCCTATCAGAATAAGGAGCAGTGGGAATAGTAAGGAGTTGATTACAATAGCAGGGAATGTTGAGAGCATTCCCGCTACAAGCATTTTTTCGCCTTCGATTTTTGTCGTCATCAATTGAAAATGCCTAGTTGAAAATGCCCACCATGCATGGACAGGTAATGAAAAACCGAACAACCAAGCTGGCACTCCAACCAACACAGCAAGCAATAACCAAACAGGGTCATCGCTCAACATTGCGGGAAGTAATCCCAAAAATGCCGTGATGACTGTCAATGAAAATACAATCCAGAGAGTCGAAGTAGGTGGCATTTCAAGAGGTGGAGAATCTTTCACTAAGTGATGAGAGAATGAGGTAGGAACAGGGGTTACAAGCATGCGCGAATCAGGTAGCATGTGCTGGGTAGTGCCGTTTACCTCGGGAGATGCCATGATTACATGGGTCAGTTTTGGACGGCGAGCGCTAATGAAAATCAGAATTAGTGGTAATGAGCAGACCAATGAAACAACAGTAAGGCTACCATCGCCGTCGATCAACCCAAATAATGCCAAAATCATTGTATTCATAATTACGTAGAGGAGTAAAACGATTCCAAGCATCCTCCATATAGCGCTCCAGGGCGATGATTTGGATGCTAATGCAAGCCCTTTTGGTGGTGGCGTAAGAGGTGCCATCATGGGTTGCATAGTTGTGCTAAAGGGCATTCACTAAACCAATTTTGTCATTGGTCCCCGCTCAGTTCGCCCATCACTCGTCACTGAAACAGCAGTCCGCTCAAGTGCGCTCATCATCGCAGGGGTTGGCCCTAACGGTGGTTGTGGTTTAACCATCCGGTTGGCAAAAACATCTATTCATTAACAAAATGAGTGAATCAAATCTCATGAGTTGGTTGGACTGGTTGTTTGCACCTAGGATTGACCACAGAGGGTGGCAGACACCCAGTGAGGCATCCAGAATCTTTCTAATCATCACTTTGGTATTGGTGGGTTGGTGGTATTGGGATTCCACGAGTGACAATCTGTTCATGTGGTTTGGAATGACTATTCTAGTCTCCACTCCGATTCTATCAATCGGATGGTACTTACTTTCATTGATTGCAAAAAATCGAGAAGTTCAACTTCTAACACCCAAGGTACGCAAACCCTTGGAAGAGAAAGGTAGGCTGCCTTCTCAATTCAAGAATCCGTAAGTCCAGTCGTGCGGGGGGGCGAAGGTTTCCTTGATTGAACGAGGGCTGACCCATCTCAACAGGTTGAGTGGTGATCCTGCTTTGTCGTTCGTACCGCTTCCTCTTGCACCGCCGAAAGGCTGCTGGCCAACAACTGCACCTGTTGGCTTATCGTTGATGTAGAAGTTTCCTGCACTGTATCTTAGTGCTTCAATCGCAGTTTCGATATTTCTTCTATCGGTTGCGAAAATGGAGCCTGTTAGAGCGTATTCTGAGGTGGTGTCACATACCTCAAGGATTCTTTCGAAATCGTCATCAGGATAAACGTGAATTGAAAGTACTGGTCCAAAGATTTCCTCTGCCATCGTTTCATATCTCGAGTCCTTACAGATGATTGTGGTTGGTTCGATGAAGTATCCTGTCTTGTCATCATAGCCTCCACCTGTCACGATTTCACAACCGGGGTCTTCACGAGCTCTGTCGATGTATCCAGTGATATTGTCGTATGATTTCCTGTCAATAACTGCGGACATGAAGTTTGAGAAATCTCTTGGGTCTCCCATTCTAATCTTGGAAACCTCTTCGCAGTATTCATCCTTAATCTCTGCCCAAACGCTTTCAGGAATGTAAGCACGGCTTGCCGCACTGCACTTTTGTCCCTGGAACTCAAATGCTCCACGCAGTAGTGCGATGGTTAGTGCACGAGTGTCACAATCTGGATGTGCGACGATGAAGTCTTTACCACCGGTTTCCCCGACAATTCGCGGGTATGAGCGCATATTCTCTAGGTTGTTTGCAATATCTTTCCACATCTTTCTGAATACCGCTGTTGAGCCAGTGAAGTGAACACCGGCTAGTTCTGGATGAGACATACAGATGTCTCCAACAACGCTTGCTTTACCAGGAATGAAATTGATTACACCAGCTGGTAGACCTGCATCCATCATTAGTTTCATCAATCTATAGTTTGACACATAGGAGTTCCTTGAAGGCTTCCAAACTCCTGTGTTACCCATAATTGCAGCACTAGATGGTAGGTTGGCAGCGATGCTACTGAAATTGAATGGGGTTACGCTGAAAACGAATCCTTCCAGTGGTCTTACTTCGCTTGAGTTCCACATTGAAGATGGGGACACTGGGGGCTGTAAGTCTTCGTAGATTTGTCGGCAATACTCGCTGTTAAATCTCCAGAAGTCAATTAGTTCGCAAGCAGAATCAATTTCTGCTTGATGGCATGTCTTTGACTGATTAAGCATAGTAGATGCGTTGATTTCAGCCCTTCTTGGTCCAGCAAGTAATTCGCTTGCCTTCAAGAAAATAGCACAGCGAGACTCCCATGGCATTGTTGACCACATTTTGTGAGCATCTAGTGCAGCATCTATTGCAGCCTTAACTTCCTTTTCACCAGCCATGTGTACTCTTGCGATAACATGGCTGTGGTCGTGTGGCATGACTTGCTCAACGATATCTCCAGTGAACACTTCTTCACCGTTGATAATACATGGAATTTCCAATACTTCTCTTTCCTGCTTTTCGAGTTCAGCCTTTAGTAAGGTTCTCTCATTGCTTCCGGGAAGGTATCCTAGAACAGGCTCATTTACAGGGGTCGGGGGTCGAACTACGTTGTTCACCATGTATACCCCGAAGGGGTATGGCACAAAATAATGCCCATCAGTATAGATGTGCCATTTTCTGTCTAACTTTCCTAAGTTTTGGCGCTACAACCATTTGACAGTAGCCATTTCCTGGGTTGAGCTGGAAGTAATTGTGATGGTATTCTTCCGCCTCGTGGTAATTTGATAATTCAGTGACTTCGGTAACGATTTCATCATCAAAGTACTTCTGGAAATCATCAATTACTTTGTCAGCAGTCAATTTTTGTTCATCATCAAGGTAGAAAATTGCCGACCTGTACTGCGTTCCAATATCATTTCCTTGACGGTTTAGTTGGGTCGGGTCGTGTACTGTGAAGAAGACTTCAAGGATTGTTTGATAGGAGATTACAGATTCATCATAAATAACCTCAACAACTTCTGCGTGCCCTGTCCCTCCTCCACAAACTGAGTTGTAATTTGGATTTGGATCATGGCCTCCTGCATAGCCCGGTAATGCGGATTTTACTCCCTTCATGTCCTTGTAAGCACCTTCTACACACCAAAAACATCCACCCGCAATTACTGCCCTTGCCATATTCAATCCTAGCGATTTAGGTATATTGAGTTCTGTAATCTTCAACCTGAGATTTAGTTTCGGAAAAGTCACTAGATGGCTCTAGTACACCCGATTGTTCCATTACCACCTGTGCATGCTAAATAGGGTGCGCAGGCGGCCCTGCTTTGGAGGTCATGGAATGAAAGTCCGTTTCTCAGATCTAGGAATCAGTCCGCAGATGTGCCATGAACTCAAACGTGCAGGTTTTGATGAACCGTTTGAGGTTCAGAGAGAAACTATTCCTGACATGATGTTGGGGAGAGATGTTTGCTGCCGAGCACCAACTGGAAGCGGCAAAACTTTGGCATTTGGTATTCCAATGCTGGAGAGGGTCGGTAGAGGCGAGCCAAGCCTGCCAAAAGCTCTGATTTTGACCCCAACAAGAGAACTCGCTGAACAAATTCACGGCGTACTAGACCCAATTGCTTGGGGACTAAATCTCAAAATCATGGCTATCTATGGAGGCGTATCCTACTCAAAGCAAATCAGAAGGTTGGACAAAGGAGTCGATGTTGTGGTTGCCTGTCCGGGTCGTCTCCTAGACTTGATTGATAGAGAGAATGTTTTCTTGGATGAAGTTGAGATTGTAATTCTTGACGAAGCAGATAGGATGGCAGACATGGGATTCACAGAACCAGTTTGCCAAATTCTAGAGGAATGTTCACCGAAGCGACAGACCATCATGTTCAGCGCTACACTGGACGAAGAAGTCGCAGAAATCAGGGATAAATATCAAACAGCACCTCAGATTATAGAAATTGGTCCTGAGGAAGTTTCAGTCACAGAAATGAATCATCACTTCTGGTTAATGCCGAATTCAATGAAGAGTCGAGTTAGTGCTGAGGCAATCAGAAAATCTGGTCGAGGTTTCATATTCTGTCGTACAAGAGCAGGTGTGGAAAGAGTTGCAGATGAGATGGAAGCAGAAGGCTTGCGTGTTACTAGCATTCACGGTGGAATGCCGCAAAAGAAGCGCTCACAAGCTGTCGAAGATTTCACCGAGGGCAGAAGCCACGCAATCGTAGCAACAGATGTTGCAGCCCGTGGTCTTGATATCAAGGGCGTTCACTGTGTAGTCCACTATGACCCTCCTGAAAACGGAAAGGCGTTCAAGCACCGCTCAGGAAGGACTGCTCGTGCAGGTGGTTCTGGAAACGTAATCAGTCTCGTTCAGAACCCTCAGAAGAAGAAGTGGTCCACTATTCAGAAAGAGGTCGGTCTAAACATAAAATTCTCAACACCTGAGTTCAAAGATTTGATTCAGCACGAAGATATCTCGCATATTCTACCACCAAGAAGAGGCGGCAGGAATTCCAGGCAGCGAAAAGATCGCCGAGGCAGACCAAACGACGGCGGTAATCCCAATCGTGAGAAGAAGCACTTCGGAAAGAGAAACGGTAACGACGATACCCGTGGCGGCAGCAGAGGCTCAAGAGGAAATAATCGAGGCAGGGGTCAAGGCCAGCGAGGCGGGGGAGATTCTATTCGTCAAGGCGGTGGAGGAAAACCTCGCTTCAACAGGAATAACAGACCACCCAAGGGTCCTGGCAGAAGTAGAGGACGGGGCGGCGATAACAAGAGTAAGTCGCGCAACAACCACACTCGCCGTTGAGATTCTGCAATCAGCAACTCAAACAGGGTTTGATATACGTTAAACTCTGAATGCTGCTTATGATTGGGTTAAGCACACATGTTAGTGATTCCCAGTCTATTGGTAGAAAAGTTGGATTTTCGATAATACTCCTAATGTTAATATCAGTGCTAAATCCAATCGTTAGTGCTGACCTTTCCGATTTCAAACAATACGGGGCTGAGTTGCCCAGCAACCCCGAAGATGCACCGATTACGTACTCGTATTCACCTGCAATTAGGGCCGCATTTGCACGAGTAAGTGACCTCTCACAATATTCGGATAGCCAACTTAATTCTGTGGATGAGTGGGTAGTCGTAAGTCAATCAAAACAAGGTCAGCCAACTGGTCTTCTGCCATTTTCTTGGTATGTTGAGATAGATTCAGTTGATGCACCTTACTACTTTGGAGAGTTGCAATCTTCGGGCGAAATTGAGGTTGCTTATCCTCTAGTTGAAGTTCAACACTATCCTCGCTGGACACCCAATGACCCATACTTCTCTGACCAATGGCATTTGGAAAACACCGGACAGGACAATGGAGTTTCAGGAGAAGATGTAAACATCACAGGTGCATGGAACAATGTTCGTGGCACAGGTGTTGTAATCGGTGTTGTAGACGACGGGCTTGAATGGGACCATGATGATTTGAAAACGAATTACGAATCAACACTTGACTACGATTACTGCAATTATGACGGGAATCCACAACCAGCAGGTTGGGATGCTCACGGTACAGCTGCAGCAGGTGTTGCCGCCGCAACTGGAAACAATAGCGTTGGAGTCAGTGGAGCGGCCCCTGATGCATCACTTGCAGGACTATTGCTGATCGCATGTGGTAATTCCGACAGCGATGAAGCAAACGCACTATCCCATCTCAACGATGATATCGACATTTACAGCAATAGTTGGGGTCCCTCTGACAACGGTCAGACTCTATCCGCGCCAGGTCCATTGATGATAGCTGCCTTCGAAGACGATGCATACAACGGCAGAAATGGACTAGGGAATGTAATCACTTGGGCTGCCGGTAATGGACTAGGAAACGATGACAACTCGAACTTAGATGGATATGCAAATAGCCGGTTTACTATCTCTGTAACGGCAGTCAACCATGATGGAGACCAAACATACTACGGAGAGCCGGGTGCAAACGTTCTGATCAGTGCCCCTTCTGATGGCAGTAATGTTGGAATTACAACAACCGACAATGCAGGTAGTAATGGATACACCAGTACTGACTACACTAGCAACTTTGGTGGAACATCGAGTGCAACACCACTCGTTTCGGGCGTAGTTGCACTAATGCTTGAAGCGAATTCAAATCTTACTTGGAGAGATGTCCAACAAATTCTAGTCGAGAGTGCTAGAAAGAATGACCCTAACGATTCTGGATGGAATACTAATGGAGCCGGCTTAGAATTCAACCACAAGTACGGATTCGGTGTCGTCGATGCAGGCCATGCAGTCGATTTGGCAACAAACTGGCAAACACTAGACCCTGAAGTAAACTTGACAAGTGGAACGATCACCGTTTCACAAACCGTACCAGATAATGACCCAAGCAATCCAGTAGTCTCCTCATATGCCGTATCTGAGTCTATACGAGTCGAATCAGTGGACGTCATTTTCGATGCAGACCATACTTACAGAAGCGACTTGGACGTCACTCTAATCTCTCCTGACGGAACAGAATCAGAGTTGGTGAATTACTTCGCAAATCGTGATAATGGTAACAACTACAACGAGTGGCAATTCAATAGTGTCCAACATTGGGGTGAAATTTCCAAGGGAACTTGGACTCTAGAAGTCTATGATGACGGAAATCAAGATGAGGGTGTTTGGAATCATTGGGAACTTGTCATTCATGGTACTGAAGTAGACTTGGACAGCGATGGTGACGGAATAACAGACTCAAATGAAACGGATGTTTACGGAACAAATCCTGACAACCCTGACACTGATTCTGATGGGTTGAGCGATTATGTTGAGATTTTCACAACTGGAACTGATCCAGTCGATGCAGACACTGACAACGATTTCCTAAACGACGGAATTGAGGTCAATGTCAACAACACTGACCCATTTGACAACGATACGGATGATGATGGCTTAACCGACGGTCTAGAGGTTCTGAATTACTTCACTAATCCACTTGTTGCAGACCCTGATGACGACTCTGACGGATATTATTGGTTCCAAGACTGTAATGACACTAACCCAATGATTTACCCAGCAGCTCCTGAATTATTGAACGGAATCGATGACGATTGTGACCTATTTTGGGATGAGGGGTACAACTCAACAGATGCAGATAGTGACAACCTATCCGATTTCTCTGAGTATCATGGATACGGTACTAACTGGACGAACATGGATACAGATGGAGACCTTCTTTCTGATGGTGATGAGGTTCTAATTTACTTCACCGACCCGCTAGTCAAGGATAATGATTCAGATTCAGATGGCTGGTATTGGTTCCAAGACTGCAACGATAGCGACCCTGCGATTAACCCAGACATCATAGAATCCTTAGACGGAATCGATAACAATTGTAATGATGAAATCGATGAAGACTTCATTGGCCTAGATTCCGATTCGGACGGTTTGTTCGATTTAGATGAATTCAATAATATCTCAACAGACCCATTCGACCCAGATTCGGATGGAGATGGTCTGTTTGATGGCTATGAGTTCAACGACCTAAACACGAGCCCTCTCGACAAGGATTCTGATTTGGACGGT
>JBMYVD010000035.1:0-15466 GCA_049606035.1 Candidatus Poseidoniaceae archaeon
ATCCAACTGCCTACAATTTGTCCCTACAGCGCTGGGATGTGCAAACCGTAAACGGTACAGTTGTATCAGAGTGGATTGAAATTTCAAACAAATCTGGCGTGATTGGGGGCAACTTTGACTGGGATGTTGACCTTGGTTCAACAGCAGCAGGTGAAGCAACATACCGCTTCATGATTGACGGATATGAAGGTGGAGACACACTATGTCCACCCGCACCGATTGTATCTGATTCTGACTGTGCGATTCCTTTCAATCTATCAATCGATACATATTCTCCTACCCTAATCAACATCTCTGTTTTGAAAGCAGCGAACTTCGACCAGTCGATTTGGTCGAACTGGAGAAACCTAGTGGACGATACATGGGTTCTTCCAAACGCTCAGCAGAAGGTTAGAGTTCTTGCTCAGGACATACCTGAGCCTCCAACAACTCTAGACATGTACTACTGGGTCGAGTATGACCATGATGCAGACATGGACGGAATCGCAGACCCAGATGAGTATGCAATTTTGACATTATACAGCGACGGCAACCTACCTACCGCAAACTACACTGGAACCTTCAGCGATGACGCAAACAAGGGACAGGATCCACCAGGCAAGGTTAGTATCTATGTTGAAGGAACCGACATCGGTGGTAACCCAATCGATGGTGGGATGGCAGGCTTTGACAATGACTTGGTTACATATGTATCAATGGATGCCAAGACTCCAAACATCAGAAATTTCTTCATTGAAGATTCAGATAGAAACCGCCTTCACAATCCAAGCGAAGGTGCTCCATTCTACCAAGGGCCTTGGAACATGACAATGTACGCTGGTAACCAGTACCATCTAATCGTGGAAGCTACCGATGAAAACGGATGGAGAGATATCAACTACTTCCAAATCGACCTAGGTCCAGATGACATGGTTGTATACTATTCGCCAAGAAACGAAACAGCATGGACTGAATCTGATGACATTGAAATCATCGAAGCAGGCGATGACAGCGAAGGTCCACAGGTCCTCAGAATGGATGGCGGACGTCTGATTGATCCATTCGAAGATGAGTTCTATCTAGACTTGCCAATCAGAATGAACTGGGACATTATTGGAATCGGTGGAGGTACCATGATTCCACAACTCAGAATCAAGGATATGGACAGGGACCCGTCTTTGATGAGTGAAAGCGGTGGCAGACACAAGCAGCGCTGGGTATACAGTGATGGAATTCAACTCGACTTCAGAAATGGAATTACTCCTTCATTCACAGATATGGATTATCCATATTCGCAAGATGTTGAGGTTGCTTTCGTCTTCCCAAGTGATACAATTCTGATGGAAGGACAATACGCCTACGTTGACGGAATTAACTTCGGAGTGTATGTTCTACCTGAAGGTGAATTTACTGTTGAAATTACCCGTCAAGAAGCAATGATGGATGGTAGTAAGGGATACTTCGCTTACCCAGCAGGCGGTGCAGATGGTTCCAAGACAGATGGGCCAACTCTACATACAATTGATGGAGGTGCGTTTGCAATTAACATCACAGCTCCACCAATAAACAACGAGTACACTTACACATTCAGGTTGGTGAACCTACCTGATGGTGCAACAGACACAACCGCACAAATCTGTGATGGAAACAGCGCAAATGGTTGTGGTTCGTTCAAGATTAAGGTCGACGCAAGCCAGCCGGAAATCGATGATGATTCATGGGAAGCAAGTTCTGGATTGAATGGAGAAGTCTTCGGTAACACAATGCCATCTTCAGCCCTTAACTGTGTGAATGTAGAGGCAGTTATCGAAGAGAACGCTGCACTAATTGCTGGTGAAGTCAACCTAATGTGGTCATACTACGTCGATGCTGATACCAATCAGACTTGGCCGGTATATGGTCAGAAGTTCGGTATAAACCCACTATCAGCTCCACTCGATTTGAAGATTCAGGGTGGAGACTACCTAGTGAGCGCAAACTGTGTAGATTTGTGGCCTGACCCTGTTAGCCCAACTCAGTCCCAACTTACTGGAATAGACATCGTGTTATGGATTGAGGGTAGAGACTCTGCTGGATGGGAAATTGAAGCAGGCGGTCCTACTGTCGGATTAGATGGTGTTGAGGGAGTTAGCGGAATTTATTCTAGCGACCCAATTCACAATTCTGAATACAGACTAGTTTACGAAGAAGCATCATTCAAGGTCATTGACGTTAGAATGACACCAAAGAACCCAGAAGTTGGAGATACGCCAGAATTAGAAATTACTCTGAAGAATGATGGAACCAAGGATGGTAACATTACGCTTGAGATTCAGTCGGTCAAGGATGGTGGATTCCCAACAACTGAGTTAACCTTCACTACCGATGAAATTGCAATGGGCACAACTGAGAATATCTTCGTTACAGACCTTGAGGTATTTGGAAACCCAACCAGTGGAATGTATTTCATTATCGTAGATGCAGAATCAAATATGCCTTTGTGGAACGGCTCAGAATTCTCCAAGTCATTCAATGTCGCTGAAGCATCTGATGACGGCGGATTCTTGTCTGGCTCTGGTATGCTGATAGTGATTGGATTAAGCACTCTAATTCTGATACTTCTTCTGGTAGTCGTTGTACTCGCTAGAAGAGGCTCTTCTGATGGAACTTACGAGTATGAATACGAATACGAGGAAGAGGTCGATAAATCGCTAGTTGACCTGCCAAGAGCAGGACCTCCATCCGCTGGACCGCCAGCAGCAAGTGTAGATCCAACTATGGCTGCAGCGATGGCTGAATTCCCACAGTGGGACCAAGCAACCATCCAAGGTTACTTCGACCAGGGTTGGGACATCGATAGCCTGAGAGATTGGGTAAACAACAATCAGTGATTCACTATGAATCTTGACTGGGACGATATCCATTGGAAGGACCCCGATGGTGGAACAATTGTGCTGCACGGTGTCCTACCCACAGTGGTATTACCCAATGCGATGAGGCCACGCCTCAATTGGCATGGATTAGGTATCATGGGCTCCAGCGAGGAAGTAGAGGTTTGGGCTGAAGAAGAAAAAGCAGAGGCTGAAGATTCTGGAATCAATTTAGACAGCGCAATTCTCAACGGAGGTTTAGATGGACTTTATCTCGAAATGCTAGCCTATGGCGTCGAAGGATTACAGGTTGGCAGGTTCCCTGACCCTGAACCAAGGAGGCTTCACAAAGCAGCGGTCAACCACGACCGTCCAGTATATTTCATCGAACCAGATATGGATGATGAAGAATGGGCAGAGTTCCTTGGTAAGGAAGCTAAAGCGATGACTAGGCCGCTAAAATTAGCAAGGATAGTTTTCACATCGAGGCGATGGAGAAAAGGAATCAAGCGCATGCGTAAGCATGTAGTGGAACAACCATCTCGAGAACCTGATGGGCTGCAAGCAGCAAGTGCTCTCGCAGCAACTTGGTGGACATTGAACCGAGAAAATTCAGTGGAGGAATTGAATCAACAAAAGGATCTCAGATTCGCCTCTAGGCTTCGTGGTGCTTTATCGAGTCTTAGAGATGAGCACGGGGACGATGCAGTTCTGCTGGTACCGATTCAACAGGCGTGGAGAGCGTCTATGTTATCCGCTCTGAAAGCGTTACCTGATGCAGAGAGTTCATTGCTTGGCGCTTCATCGCATCAAGAGGAGGAGTAATTATGGCAGTTGCAAATAACATCGAAGTTCGTGTAGAGAACTTGCTCGCAAGATTCACTCCAACACCCAGAGTAGACCTCGAGGAAGCCGTCGAAAGGTTGGGTGGAGTCGTTAACGGCGATGTCATCATTAAGATGCTAGATAGGCCACGCGCAACACTGATAATTGATTCCGAAGGAAGAATCGTTGTTCATGGAACTCATCGAATTGAGGCTGCACGTGCAGCTGCCAAAGAGATGCTCCTTAGAATGGGTCGAGATGATTCAGGACTTGTAACCGAACTCGGTCCTATTGTGGCATCATTTGACTTTGGGGAGCCAATTCCAATAGAAAATGTCAGGATGAACCTAGGAAGTGGCACATCCTCTATGGATGAAAGACTAGGCTGCTTAAGATTAAATGACACTAGACACGATTTGGAGCTACTGATTTGGCCTACTGGAAGAACCGTTGCTCTAAACGCTAGACACCCGAACATGGTAGCAATGTCTGCAGTACATTGGAAATCTAAGTTCGCAGACAAGAAATCGTTCAAGGTGTGATTGCATGGATTGGAAGGGGCCAATCCTAGACGACCATTTTCATCTAAACAGAGATGGCCGTTTCTTGGATGCAGCAAGAGACTTCCAAAGGGTTGGTGGAACAGACTTAGTATTGGTTCATTGCCCTGATTTCGCATCACCTCCAGTGACAAGGGATGGCCATTCCGAAAGTTATGCAGATACCATTGCTATGGCGCAAGAAGTGCGAGATTTAGGTCTTGGAGTCAGAGTAATTTTAGGACCACATCCCGCTGCATTCGCACATCAATTCGATTCACTTGGAGAAAGAGCTGAAGAGAATTATTGGGATAGCATAGAGACTGCATTGCATTTTGTCCATGAGGGCTTAGCTCATGGAATCGGAGAAGTTGGAAGGCCCCACTGGCCGGTCTCAGATGAAATTTGGAATCGCTCAAACAAATTGCTACAAGAAACCATGGAGCTAGCAGCAAGGGAAAACATCCCATTACAACTTCACGTCGAGGGAGAATCGGACCTAACCTATGGTGAGTTAGCACAAATGGCTGACAGAGCAGGTTTGGGGAGAGAAAAATTGGTCAGACACTATGCACCGCCACGAGTGGATGAATCATACACTCACGGATTAACCCCTAGTGTTCTAGCAGGCAGTGGTTCGATCGAGGAATTGATGAGTACCTTTGAATCTTCATCACATGGTTTCATGCTTGAAACCGACTACATGGATGACCCGAGGAGACCAGGCGCAGTTCTAGGTCCTAAAACCGTGCCAAAGCGGACGAGACAACTCCTTGAGGCAGGATTGGATGAGGAAGTGCTGTACAACACACACATTGACTTACCTGAGAGAATATACGGTGCGATTTAAGCAAGACTTCATGACCTTGTTCATTTTCGCAAAGAGCGGTGGAAACATGAAGAGAGCGTTATTCATCTCCGTTCTAATGTTGTTTTTACTAATTCCAACCAACGTTGAGGCGCAGGGCGCCCCGATAGGTATTGAGATTGACTGTGACCAGTCTACAATCAACATCAATGTCCACCCTGAACAAAATCAACCTGTATCGGTTTCATGCACTGTGAAAAACACGGGTTCCTTTGCTCAAGATATCAGCCTTGAGAGTGATGTAGAAGGAAACGACTTCTCGTTAACACTTTCAGAGGATTCATTTGAACAAGTCGCCGCAGGTGAAGAAATGCCATTCAATGCAGTCTTCGCAGCATCTCCTAGAATCGCAGTAACCACTGAGGATTTCACAATCACAGGTCGTGTTACAAGTTGGGGTATGGAGCCGGTGATGGTTCCGTGGGGTCAGATGAACTCCACCGGCCAAATTGCAGGTACTGTGAACTCACTACCATACTCTAGGATGGACTTGGAAGTTTCAAATCCATCTGCAAGAAACATCGAGGTTGGCGAAGAGGCAGCCATCCAATTTACAATATTTAATGATGGAAACAGAATCGACAACTTAGAGGTGCAAATTGTTAACCTTCAGGAATTGGAAGATGCAGGTTTCAAATTTGTCTCTGATCCTTTCTTTAGAGCAACAGTAAATCCGGGCTCATCTTCTGACCAGGGAGATATCATTTTGCAAGCACCCGACGAGGCTTCAACCGAAATCTCAGTGCAGGTTGAACTCAAGGCTTTCTCAAGTCTAGATCCCGACGCAGAGCCTAGCGAGGTCTCGATAAGAGTCAACGTTGCAGCATCAAGTGGCGGCGGCGGCTCAATTGGTCTCGACGATATCGGTTCCATGAGCGAAGATAGCGTTGCGATAATTGCAATGGGTGTAGGTGGATTGGTTGCCGTAATCTTCCTTCTAGTAATCATTTCAAGGCTTACCAAGAAAGCTGGAAAGCAGAAAATTGCAGCTAAGGAAGCAAAGAGAGTCGCCAAGGCTGAAAAGAAGGCGAACAAAGCAGGTCGTAAGGCTATGAAGAAGGCGGGAATATCCGAAGAGAAAATCGCTGAAGAGTTCGATGACGACCTTGATTTCGATGACTTGGATGATTTGGATGATGATTTTGATTTTGAGGATCTATAGGCCGCAAATCGAAAAATCACAAACACTTGCTCAATAGGCTCTGTATCCTGTTTTTTGATGAAAACAGTCATAGGCGTAATGGCAAGGGTGACACCTACCCTAAGGGTAGGTGCCAAAGATGCTTGGTTTACAAGGTAAAGTTGCATTTGTTTTTGGAGTGGCAAGTGAAGACTCAATCGCATGGGCGATTTGTAAGAGTCTTGCAGAAGCAGGGGTGACGCTATACCTCGGTTACCAGAAGAGATTCATGTCGAGAGTTTTCCAACTGAAGGACAAACTCCCGGCTATTGCTGGATTTTACCCTCTAGACGTTGCATCCGATACAGACACGAAGGAATTCTTTGATGCGTTCAGTAAGGACAACCCCGGTCTGAAGGCAGACATAATGATTCACGCAATCGGATTTGCACCTAGAGAATGTTTCGATAGGCCAATCCTGTTTGTCGATGATGAAAGCATCAACACTGCATACACCATATCTGCGAACTCACTTCAGCGTTGTCTGAAGTTTGCATTGCCATACCTAAACCCCGGTTCCTCAACAATAACGCTAACTTACGCTGCATCTACGAGGCACGTCCCGTCTTATGGAATTATGAGTATGGCAAAAGCGGCCCTTGAGTGCTGGACAAGAGAATTGGCTTGCCACCTTGGGCCAGAAGGACACAGAGTAAATTCGATTTCTAGCGGCCCAATAAGAACAATCGCAGCAAGCGGTATTCCTGGATTTGACAACATCTTGGACCACGTCGCAGCAAATTCTCCACTACGTCGCAACGTCACACAGTCAGACGTTGCAGGGTGCACTACTTGGCTGGCAAGTCCTCTTTCTTCAGGCGTCACTGGACAATGTATCCACGTTGATGCAGGGTATTCGATTACGATGGTGCCATCGAGTATAATGGGTGAGTGATTTCATGTCGGTTACTACAGCGGACGGAAAGCAAGTAGGTGGGCTCAACCAAGCACCCTTTGAACCGATTGCGGTAATCGGTATGGCCGCGTTGATGCCCGATGCAACATCCATTGACGAATTTTGGCAGAATATAATCGATGCTCATGTCTCGATTAAAGAGGTATCAAAAGACCGCTGGGACCCAGACATTTACTGGGAGAATGGTGCTCCAGGAAATGTAACTGAGGGCAAGACATACTCAAAAATTGGAGGCTTTGTCGAAGGGTATGAGTTCGATTGGAGGAGGTGGAGACAGCCTCCAGGAACTCTTCCCCAAATCGACCCATGTCAACTTTGGGCGGTAACGGTCTCAGCGGATGCAATCGATAATGCAGGTTATGGGGAAGGGGGAAAAACGCTGGACAGAGCGCGTACTGGTGTAATTTTTGCTAATGCACTGGGTGGAGAAAATCGTTCAGAATCCAATATTAGAGTCTACAGCGCAGAAATGCGTCAAATCGCAATTGACAACGGAGCAACGCCCGAACAAGCCGATGCAATGGTTGAGAAAATGTGCGAGGGCACACCTCGCATAGATGAAGACACAATGCCCGGAGAATTGGCAAATGTCGTAAGTGGGAGGGTTGCAAATCTTCTCGACCTGCAAGGTCCAAACTACTCTACAGATGCAGCATGTGCATCATCAATGGCTGCACTATTGGATGCCTGTCGATTATTGCAAACTAGGCAAGTCGATACTATGCTTGCAGGAGCAACCGACCGCTGTATGGAAGCTCCAACATATGCGAAGTTTAGCGCAATTGGCGCCCTTTCACCTTCACACTCTACACCTTTCGATGCTAGGGCAAACGGTTTCGTTATGGGCGAAGGAGCGGGTGTTCTACTGCTAAAGCGCCTATCGGATGCAATCGATGATGGCGACGATATCAAAGCGGTAATCAGAGGCGTAGGAGGTTCATCTGATGGAAGAGGAAAGGGAATTACTGCACCCAGTCAAAGAGGGCAGGTTCAAGCGGTCAGTCGGGCATACGCTCAGGCTGGTTACGACCCTTCAACCGTAGAATTGGTCGAAGCACACGGCACTTCAACCAAAGTTGGAGATGCAACTGAATTGTCTACTCTTTCCCTGCTTTGGAAGGGCCTAGATGGCGGCGACCACATCGCAGTTGGCTCGGTCAAGAGTCAAATTGGGCACCTGAAAGCTGCAGCCGGAATTGCAGGTATAATGAAAGCCTGTAACGCTGTTTATCATGCAACAATACCTCCAAGCGCGGGTTTCGTAACTCCTAATCCAACTGTTGAATGGGATGAGATTCCATTCTTTGTACCAACAAAAGCTCTAGATTGGGCAAAGCCAGAATCGAACCCTAGAAGAGCAGGAATTTCCGCATTTGGGTTCGGTGGAACGAATTTCCACGTTACTCTCGAAGAATACGTTCCGGATTATCACGCAGAAATTGTCGAAGAGTGGAGCGGTAGATGGGAGGCATACGCAGGCATCTCAACATCCAGTTCTTCCAAGCCGTCAATGACACATGATGAACTTAAGGCGATAGAGGGAGGATTGCTACTATTGTCTGGAGATTCGATTGATTCAGTCAAATCTAAGTTGTCTGCAATTTCATTCACCGGGTCTAACTTTGACGATGACCCGAAGGGAATACGACTCTCTTTCACATTACCAGGGCACTGGTCTTACAACGTGAGCGATTCTGTAAGAATGGCGATCAGTGCAACCTCTTGGGCTGAATTCAACAAGCGAAAGGACCTCGCTCTCAAAGCGATGGATGATGCTGGGAAATGGGGCTTCTTGATGAGCCAAGGTATTCTCATTAGCGACCAGCCAGCAATGCCGTCTGGGGTAAAGGTTGCCCACATGTATCCTGGCCAGGGCAGTCAATACGTTGGCATGACTAACGATTTGTCCGGAAGGTACTCTGGAGTTGGAGAAGTCTGGGCAAAAGCAGACGTGACTATGGTTGATGTTCTTGATGGAGAAACTCTTTCCTCATTCGTACTTCGTGAAAACCTCACCGATGAGGAGAAAAAAGAAGCGGAATACAAACTCAAGCAGACAGAATATACTCAACCTGCAATGCTAACTGCAGACCTTGCAATTGAGGCAGCACTCAATGCCCACGGCCACCAACCGGACATGGTCGCAGGCCACAGTCTTGGAGAATATGCTGCTCTGATGAGTGCAGGAATCTTGGATATGGACGGCGCTCTAAGAGCAGCCGCTGCACGTGGAACTGAAATGGGAAGCGTTGAGATTGACGACAAGGGATTGATGGCTAGTGTCACTGCTCCTTACGAAAGAATTGCAGAAATCATCGAAGAAATAGATGGATATGTCATTGCAGCGAATAAGAACTCTCCGAAGATGACGGTGATTGCTGGTGAAACAGAACCGGTTAAAGCAGCGATGTCAAGGTTTGAGGCAGAAGGTTTCCAAACCGTTGCACTGGCAACAAGCCACGCATTCCACTCAAGAATCGTTGCTCCTGCAAATGAACCTCTTCGAAGATTCCTCGAGGGACTTGAAATCAATTGGCCAAAGATTCCTATCACAAGTAACGTCGATGGCGGCTGGTATCCAATGGATGACGGAGGAGATTCCAAGGCCGCTGTATTGTCAAAACTAGCACCTCAGATGGCATCTAGCGTAGAATGGACTTCACAAATTAATTCGATGTATGATGCTGGAGCTAGGATATTTTTGGAAGTAGGTCCGAAACGGGCTCTAACGGTATTCGCCTCACAAATTTTGGAAGGAAAGCAAGCAATTCCAGTGATGACAAATCATCCCAAGGCTGGGGGAATAGCCACCTTCCTATCCGCACTAGGAACACTAGCACTAGCCGGCCGCCCACCAAATTGGCCAGGCCGCGATAGTCCGCATCTAACCGAAGCATTCCGTGCAGGGCCAATCGAGGCTCAAGGTGGATCACCTAAACCTGCAAAACCACTTCGAGAGAGGAGTAAGCCACTTCCATCAAAGGGTGGTGAAGTTGTAACTCAAACCGTCGTAAGATCTAGTGATGCATATGTTGACCCTGAAGCTGCAAAGAAGGCCCTAGTGGGAGAACTGATTGCTGCTCAAACAGGTTACCCTGCCAAGTTCTGTCAAGGCAATGTCGACATGCGAGCAGTTCTGGGAATGAGTGATGACCAAATTCAAAGCGTAATCACAACAGTTCATGCTCGTTGTAGTACTGACCCAGATTGGGACATTACAGTAGCAAAAACACCTGGGGACATCACAAGGTGGATTACCTCCGCTCCATCTACCCAGAGTAAAACACGAGTCACAAGATTGGACGATAGAGCAGTCGACCCTTACGTGGTTACTGGTATTTCACTAGGTTTACCGGGTGGAGAAAGAGTATTCGATGAAGGTAACTTTGAGAAATTAGTTCGAGGAGAAACCTGCATTTCTGAGGTAAGCGATGAATACAAACAGAGACTGCTGGACAAGAATCTAGTTCGCTTAATCAAAGGTAGAGATGGCAGCGTAGGAATGGAGGCTGCAAAAGAATTTGGCGACATTCCACAATTGGCGGGTGTCATGTCTTCATTCGACCCAGAAGAGGAATTTGGAATCGAAGCAAAGATTGCCGCAGCATGGGACATAACAACCCAGTTAGCTTGTGCGTCTGGATTGATAGCTCTCAAAGACGCAGGAATTCCTCTCACTCCTGTTGAGCAAGTTGGCAAGGGTGGATTGAGATTAATCCGCTCTTGGCAAATGCCTGCAGCGTACAGAGACAGAACCGGTATCGTGTTCGCATCTTGTTTCGCTGGCCACCAGATGGCAGCAAAGCATGCAAAGATGAACGGTGATGATGGAGAGGGCAGATTTGACAGAAGGTATCTTTTCCAAATTCTAAACATGGGTCATTCACAATTCGCACAGCATGTTGGTATCAGAGGGCCGAACACAACAATCAACCTAGCATGTGCCTCAGCAACTGCGGCATTCGGTGTTGCAGAAGATTGGCTATCAAATGACAGATGTGACAGAGTGGTAATCATCTCTGCTGACGACGTTACTGGCGATGATTTGTGGGAATGGATCGGTGCAGGATTTGCTGCTAGTGGCGCAGCATCGACTCATAACGTGGTTGAAGAAACCGCTTTGCCTTTTGATAAGAGAAGAAATGGATTGATTCTCGGTATGGGGGCAGCAGCATTCGTAGTAGAAAGAAAGTCTGAGGCTGATGCTAGAGGTGTTCAACCGATGGCGGAAATTCTCGGCAGCAGGATTTCGAATTCAGCGTATCACGGCACTCGTTTAGATGTCGGCCACGTAGCACAAACGGTTAATGAATTCGTCACTGACATGGAAGAGCAATGGGGTCTTGATAGGCACCAAATGGCACCTAATACCGTATTCTTCTCTCATGAAACATACACACCTGCAAGAGGAGGTTCTGCCCAAGCAGAGGTCAAAGCACTACGCGAGACATTTGGCCAGAGTGCAGACGCATTAGTTATTGCAAACACCAAAGGTTTCACCGGGCACCCGATGGGCGTCGGAATTGAAGATGCATCGATGTTCTACGGTTTGTTGACCGGCAGAATTCCACCGATTGCCAACCACAAGGAGGTTGACCCTGAATTAGGAAAACTAAATCTTTCCAAGGGTGGAGATTATCCAAATCTGAAGTACGGAATGCGATTTGCCGCTGGGTTCGGTAGCCAAATCGGGCTTTCACTTGTAAGGAAATACGAGTACACCGGAGATAGAATCGACAAGGCAAAGTTGCTTGCATGGAATCAATCACAAGCGGGCACTTCGAACCTCGAGTTACGCGTTTTGAAGAACAAACTCGTTGCATATGTCGACGGTGAAAATAACCTGCATGGTGGAATACAAGGAGAGGAATACGCGGCTCCGTCGGCACAATCTGTCGCTTCAGCACCTGCGGTTGCAGCACCTGTCGTAGTCAAGCAAGAGCCAACGCCTGTAATCGAGCAGCCGAGCCCCAAGCCAGTTGCAATTCCAACTCCTGCGCCGGCATCTGTGCCAGCAGGAGATACAACTCAAATCGTAATTGAAGTGGTCGTTAACCATACAGGATATCCTGCTGACTTTGTCGAACTAGACCAAGATTTGGAAGGAGAGTTGGGAATTGACACTGTGAAGCAAGCTGAAATCATGGCAGATATCCGTGCTAAGTTTGGACTGCCTGTGGACGAGGATTTCATTCTCTCTGACTATCCTACACTGAATCACATGATTGCATATATCCACAAAATGCAGGGTGGCGAAGCACCTGCTGCCGTTGCAGCGCCCATAGAGGCTGTTGAGCCAACGCCTCCAGTTGAAGCACCTGTGCAAACACCTGTTGCACAGGCAGACGCGCCACCAGCACAAACCTCTGGGGATGTATCTGAAATTCAACCAAAGCTGATTGCGGTAGTTGTCAAGCACACAGGATACCCTGAAGATTTCATTGAGATGGATCAAGACCTTGAAGGAGAATTAGGAATTGATACAGTAAAGCAAGCCGAAATTATGGGTGATGTCAGAGAAATATTCTCTTTACCTGTAGACGAGGATTTCGTTTTATCCGAACATCCAACTCTCAATCACTTCGTTGATTACATTGTGAAAATGACGGGAGGTGTTCCAGCCACATCAACTGCGCCAGCGGTAGTAACAACACTTGCAGAGCCAGAACCTGTAGCCGCTGTGCAGGCACCTGCACAGACAGCCCCTGTTAGTGTGGTCAATTCGGCTGATACGGGTGATATTGAGCCTAAACTAATCGGCGTAGTAGTCAAGCATACAGGATATCCCGAGGACTTCATCGAAATGGACCAAGACCTAGAAGGAGAATTGGGAATCGATACCGTCAAGCAAGCAGAGATTATGGGTGATGTTAGAGAAATCTTCTCTCTACCTGTAGACGAAGATTTCGTGTTATCGGACCATCCTACATTGAACCACTTCGTATCATATATTGTCAAGATGAAAGGTGGAAGCGAGCCTGCCCAGCCATCGACACCAGTGCCTGCTTCGACCCCTTCAGAGCAGCCGGTTTCATCTCAAACAAATACTGCCGAACCAACCGCAACAGGAACAGCTTCCAAGACACGCAGATGGCAAGTCGAAGTCGAACCGTGCCCTGCTGTTGCGGAAGGACTTCCGATTGGAGGAACAATCGTTCTAACTCAGGATAGTTGGGGAGTCGCTGATGCACTTGCAACTAGGCTCTCAGCAAAGGGCCTATCAGTTGCTAAAGTCGGATTTGAATTCGGTGCTAAGTCGGTGACTGAGCAAGAAGAGTTGTCCGGACATACCTACAGAGCAGACCCAGGCAGCGAAGAGCAAATCGCAGAAATCTGTTCGAGAATTTCAGGTGTAGGCGGAATCATTCACCTTGCCCCACTTTCGTTAACAGGCAGTTCATGGGAAAGCGAAGGAGCATCGAACCAAGTGAACTTAGCAGCACAATCTTGGTTTGGCCTGCTGAAGGGACTTGATTCCCAATTAGGTGCCCTATCCTCAGGAATCGTAGGTAGCGTGTCTGCCCTAGATGGCAGGCACGGAAACAGAGGTGAGAGATTCAATTCCCTTGCTTGCGGTGCTAGCGGTGTGACGAAATCATATGCATTTGAGAGAGAAAACCTCCGATGTCGTGCATTAGATTTGCATCCTGAGTTGATAATTGATGCCGATGCCGCTGCAGAGATTATCGAGAATGATATGCTCAATGCAGGTGGCGAAGTTGAAATCGGAATTGATAGGGATCATCGAAGATGGACATTAGTATGCTTTGCAGAAGACCTTGTTGACGAAGTCAAACCGCTTCAATCTGATGATGTGTGGTTGGTTAGTGGTGGCGGTTCTGGCGTAACCGCTGCATCGATTATCGGTGTAGCAAATGCGAGCAAGAATGCAGGAGCCACCTTCCTATTACTCGGACGTAGCGGACTTGTCGAGGAAACCTCACAATGGCTCGACTGGTCAGAAGAGCAACTCAATTCGAGGAAGATGGCACTCAGAGAGTCATTGATTGCAGAATCAGAAAGTGGCAAAGTCACAATGGTAGAATGGAACAATGCATGGATGAAGTTGACCAGAAGCATGGACATCTACCGTACAATTAGCGAAATAGAATCGACAGGTAACAGCGCGGAGTACCATTCGGCAAATGTCACAGACTCGGGTGCAATTGGCGCTGCAGTCGGTGATAGAATCGTAACTGGAATAGTACACGGTGCAGGATTAGAGGAATCCAAACTTGTAGCAGACAAGACTTGGAGCACATTCGATTTGATTGTCAGAGTCAAGATTGATGGTTGGAAGGCATTAACCTCCTGTGCTACAGACTCACTGAGATTCGCCTGTGCTTTCACTAGCGTTGCAGGAAGGTTCGGAAACGGTGGACAGACCGATTATGCAGCAGCTAACTCAATTCTCGATGCAGAGATGGCACGACTAACCGCTAATTCAGAATGTAGAGCGGTTGCAATCGGCTGGACTGGTTGGCGAGATGTTGGAATGGCAACACGTGGTTCAATTGAGGCAGTATTCGAATCGGCAGGCATCGAAACTTTGGCTGTTGAAGACGGAGTCGAGATATTTGTTGGCGAAGCACTCGCAGGTGGAAAGAGACGAGTCCTTGGCTGCGGTTCTCTTGGTTTGATGGACCGTTATGATTCATTCAGAGATGCACCATTGAAACTTCCAGCAGAGATGGCAGCAGCAATTGCAGACCCACGAAGGTTCCCTCTGATTGACAAATTGATTACACTGGATGAAGGTAAGTCACTAACCTCACAATGCACATTGTCTGTGAAAGACCACCCATTCTTGAGCGACCACGCCATCGATGGAGTTCCCTATCACCCAGGCGTGATGGCTATGGAGATGTTTGCAGAAAATTCACTGCTACTACTCCCAGGCAACCATTTGGCTGGATTTGAAGAGGTTACATTCGGTTTGCCTATCAAGATAATGAAAGGTGCAATGACAGTTCGTGTCGAGGCAGAATTAGTTGCCGACGAAGGTGATTTGAGTTGGGTAAAGTGTAGGCTTGTATCAGACTTGGTCAATTCAAAGGGCGAGGTATTCGGAGAGCCAAGGCTCCACCACGAAGCTAAAGTTAGGCTGGTTGCAAGTAGTGAAGACATGACACCATTCCTTGAGAGTGAAGTGAAGTCACTACCTGAGATTGGTACGCCTCCGGATGGTGAACTTCAACACCATTCCAGTTTCATTTACCTGAGATACTTCCACGGCCCTAGATTCCAATCACACGGAGGTGTACTGCGTGGAATCGAAGGCGGAGTAGATGGAATCGCACTGATGAGACA
>JBMYVD010000036.1:0-15290 GCA_049606035.1 Candidatus Poseidoniaceae archaeon
GTGTTGGTCTTGATGGTGCACGAAACAGGTCAGATGTCATTCGGCAAGCAATCAGGTCTTTCCTAGAGGACCAACCTCTACTTCCAGACATGGACAAGGTAACAATTCCAATTGGTAGGTCAATGAAGAAGAGACTGGGAGACCTGTATGAAATTCATGGAGTGAGCCCTCAACAGGCTACTTCTCAAGGCCTGCAAGATTACGTTAGAAAGTTGATCTTGGAAGAAGCTGAACTAAACCAACTACTAGCAGATGGCGTGACTGTCGCCAGAAGCAATACAGAAAGACGCAAGGAGTTCACTGAGTGAAAACAGGGTGAGAGCCACATAATGGAGGGGATGGGAAAATGCGATGGGAGGACGAAATTGGAAACAATACGCCTTCCACCTTCCGAACAGATGCTAACCTGCCAGATAGCATCTGTTTCGTTGCACTGCGTCTACGTGCAAAATTAGCACAAACTGGCAACCCAACACACGTCCCCCCGGGTTGTAACCGGGGGGACTCCGATTCCAACCCTGCTTGTTAAGCAGGGTTAGTTCCACACGCACCCAGACCCCACATCTGGGTGCAAATTACTCGATTAGTGCAACCGCTATTGACAATGCTCAACATCAAATACCTTCGGCGAAACCATACCTTCATGGGTGAGCAAGCAGGACTCTCTTGGCTAGCACACCCAAAACCTAGGGAAGGGCAAGTTGAATTGATTTCTTCCTGTTTGGAAACCCTCCAAAAAGGCGGTGCTCACTTAGCAAACGCCCCAACTGGAATAGGAAAAACCGCTGCAGCATTGGCTGCAGCACTTGAATTCGCCAATTCTGGACCGGAGCGAAAAACGGTGATGTTCCTAACGCCTAGACAGAGCCAACACAAGATTGTGGTAGATACTGTTAGGAGAATTAACAACATTAGCAAACATGACAAAATATCGCTAGTTGATATGATTGGACAATCCAGCATGTGCGTTGAACCATTTGCTGGAAATCGTGGAGCAAGTTTCTCTTTGCTGTGCGCAAATCATCGAAAAAACAGACAATGCAAACCATGGTTAACAAATGCACCGGGCTTTGAAAGAAGAATTCTATCAGACCCACTACATGTTGACGAGTTAGTCGAAATGAGCAAAACTCACATTGAAAATGGACAAAAAACCCAAACTTGTCCCTGGAAAGCAGCAAGGAATGCTGCAAAAGAGGCACAAGTTATCGTCTGTGATTACAATCATTTATTCATTGAAGGAGTCAGAACTGCATCACTAAAAGCCATGGGATTACGTCTTGATGATCTTGTATTAATCGTAGACGAAGCACACAATCTGCCAGATAGAGTCAGAATGGGTATGCAGACACGAATCACTCCAACTATCGTTAGAAACGCAATCTCAGAAGTTGAAGAACACTATGAGAACCTAGTACGAGTATCAATGCTGAATGACATGGTTTCTGATGCAATAGAATTGAAGCGTTGGAGCCTGGAGGTTTGCAAAGAATTCCGATTAATCCTCACTAGGGAATTCAAAAATCTAGTGAATAAATTGGGAGATAATGAAGAGATTGAAATTGAAGCAAAACAGGTACTCAACTGGCTTGACGTTGCTTTCGATAAGGTCTCTGCTCACGTCAGTCAGTCAAAATTGACTGGAACTGAGGGAAAGTTCGCCAATCCTGACAAAAAAATCAGATTAAGGTTGTTCAAGGAATTACTTGAAACAAATGAAGTTGATGTCGATGAGGAAGGCGACAATGAACCAGCCGCACACCTTCTGGCACATCTAATCGATGTGTTAGACAGATTTGGAGGTGGAAGCGCACTGTGTTTAGTATTCGACGGACACGGTAGAGATAATGGAAGAATTGTGACTCATCTACTAGACGCAGGGTTGGTTGCTGGCCCAATTTTCGAACAAGTTTCCGGTTCAATTTTGATGTCGGGAACACTAAATCCACCTAGTATGTTCGCAGACCTACTAGGGATTTCTCAAAAAGAGAGAGGGCAACTAATTCTTCCATCCCCGTTTGCTAAGGAAAGAAGACCAATCGTTGTTGCAACAGATGTTACAACACTTTACAGGGAGAGGGGGAGAGAGAATACACAGAGAATTCGCGACCACATATGCTCTGTGATCCAGAATACTCCTGGAAATACAGCAGTATTCGTTCCATCATATAGTGCACTCGAGGAAATTTTCGATGGCACAATCTACATTCCAGGCGCTAAGATAGAAATCGAATCACGAACTTGGAGTAAACAAGACATCAATTCACTACTAGTTAATCTAGAAGAGGCTCCCCGAAGAGGAAAGAAAATCGTGGTGGCAGGAGTATTCAATGGAAGATTGTCAGAGGGTGTGGATTACGCAGGTGGTATTCTCGACACCGTAATCTGTGTTGGAATTCAAAACGCACCGCCATCTGTCTTCCAAAAAGCGTATGCAAACTACATCAAAGACAAATTTGGACAGAGTAATTTCTGGCGATATGCAAATTCTCAACCTGCAATCAACACAATATTGCAAGCCATGGGTAGACCGATTAGGGCAATGGGAGATAGAGCGCTCATCGTTTTATTGGACAGAAGAAACATAGACAGAACTTACGCTATTTGCTATCCACCCGACATCAGAATGAATCAAGTCAGTGATTCGGAGGGCTCTGGAAGGTTTGCTAAACGCTTCTTTTCCAGAGTTCACCGAGAAATCGAAACCTGAAAGGTTCAATATGCTCCACCGCCGGAGGTTAGAATCATGGAAGAATGGGAAGAGGTCGAGATTCAGGCCGTTAGTGATGGCTTAGACGCATCACCTAGCGAACTTCATGCTGCTTTTGAGATATCAGGAGACCACCTTTCAGAGGTTCGTGACCGCCACACAATGATGTTGGTAACCTCAGGAGAACTTCCTGAATCACACATGGCTGACATCGCACCTGAAAGACGCCTAGACTGGATGGTTAAGGAACTCAACGGGAATATTCACTCCGATGGACTCACAATACCGCTCCATGGTGCGACAATGGATTCTATCCAATTATCTAGAGGCGAGTTAGATGGCCATAGTATACTCAAGCTTCAGGTTGGAGAGTTTGTAAGAAAACTACCAATTCCTGCCGAATCAGATTCAATAAATGCATCTCTCAGTGATGGAATATTAAACATCAAATGGTAATCAGCGACTTGGAATATTTCCAATGTTTTTGATCTCTGCTACCACTCTAGTCAACGCTTCCTGAGCCTTTGCTTTATCCATTTCACGCATCTCGTGACGACTGTATCTTGCTTCTTCGAAGATACCGTCAAGTGCGGTCAATGACTCCTCGCTTAGGTTCGGAAGTGCTGCTCTAATTGCCATCTCGAATTCTCTAACTGTTTCGAAATCACGGCGCAAGAATCCTCGTCCCATCAGGACGTGAACCATGCTCTCGTAGCACTGGAAGATTGCCTCACGCATCGAATCACCTGCTGCTAGCAGTTCTGCAGTGTAAGAGAATATGTCTGCTAACTCTTTACCAGCGTCTTCAGACCTACGCTTCATTATTATGAATGCTCCAGCTGCAGCGATCACTAACACTGCAACGAGATACAACCACCAAGGGATAGTATCGCCTTCACCTTCGTAGGTGTAGTCTGGTTGAACTCCTGAGTTGAATTGAGTGTTGAAGGTCTGCATAGATTCATCAGACAGAATGAAATTCGAGCCTATCGACATCTTGAGAGTCAACTCTCCATACTCGGATGCATCCCCGTAAGGTGGCTCAGAGTTGAATTCAAACTCTGCAACGCCATCTGAATCTGTTACCACAACTACCTCGTCCAAGCGACCATTGCTTGCATTTTCTAGGTAAATAGTGATAGCAATACCCTCAACTCCAAGTTCTGTATCTTTTGCAATCAGAGTAATTTCCCCACTTACGACCTCTTGTTCGTTTTCGATAATTGGCTCTATGTCAACATCGAACGGAGTTTCCAATTCAATCCTGATAGACATCGAATCACTCCATGCATTACCCGACCTTAGGTATAATGATGAATTCGAAATTGACTCTAGATTCAGTTGAGTTTGTCCTGCTTGCATCCAAGTAGGTGCAGTTGCAATTACAGTGAATGTTCCACCATTCCAAATCACACTCTCGATGTTGATACATCTAGCCTCAGTGGCACCTGAATCACAGTTCAGTCCATTCCCGAGAATCAGTTCTGCATTGTCGATTGAGACACCTTGGCCACCGATTTCAGTAACAGTACCTGTAAGCTCGATTCTATGCTCGATTCCATCGCCTCTGACAACATAACTGTTAGTCGAATCAATCTGCACATTCACGTCTGCCCAAACAACCACTGTCTTGTCGCTTGATACTGGTAAATGGCCAGGGCTTCCTTCAAAGGATAACAACATGACATGGTTTCCTCTTTCATAGGAAGAATCTGCTCTAACCGATGCAGAGAATTCTCCATTCGCAGAAGTAACGGTAGTAGCGACTTGTACTCCGTCTATGGAGATGATGATTGTCTCACCAGGCAGACCATCATTTAGTGCTGTATCAAGGTCGTATAGAGTTCCAGAAATCTCCCAGAAATCATCTCTGGTTGCATCATTGTCAGCTATGTCAAATGTCATTCCAGTTCTGTGTGCGAGGAAAAATGTTGCATTTCCTTGACCAGAACGATACCATCCTTGAGCAGGAACAATAGCATTTACAATGTGCTCACCATCTTCGAAGATGTTTGGAACTTGCCATACCAGACTGAAGTTCCCATTCGAATCTGTTGTAGCGTTTCCAATAGTTATGCCATCAATTGAAAGTACAACAGACATTCCTTCAAGTGGGTTCAATAGGTTGTCACCAACAAATCCATCGATAGTAGTAATCTCTTCTACTGCTAATGGCGTTTCGACATTAACTTCGACATATATATTCGAGAAAATGTTCCAAGTGCCACTGTTTTGAGATGGCAAGTAACC
Organism: Candidatus Poseidoniaceae archaeon; assembly: GCA_049606035.1. Taxonomy (GTDB): domain Archaea; phylum Thermoplasmatota; class Poseidoniia; order Poseidoniales; family Poseidoniaceae; genus MGIIa-K1. The sequence continues at coordinate 4,961 of JBMYVD010000036.1, forward strand.
AGCAGTTCCCGTGAATCTAGTCTCTAACAAGACTGGTCCTAAGGCTGCATCAGCAGGAACTGGATGTACTGCATTGAACTGTCCTGTAGCATCGGTAGTAACGTTAGTTAGGAATAGTCCGCCTAGCCAAATCTCAATCGTTTGCCCTTCCAATGGGTTATCTACAATATCGATTAATCTGCCTTGAACTGTAAGTGTGTCTTCTCTATCGACTTGGCCACCTTGAGTGATAAGAACGATTTCAGTTGGGACTGCAACAGAGAAGTTCTCAGAGGCTGAACTCGGTTTGTAGAAGTCTGGATTTGCGCTATCGCCTTCACCGATTGGGTCTACCCAATCTCTACCGCCATTGAATCTAACCTGAATATTGTGAAGTCCTGCCTCGATATTCTGAGGTGTGTTCCACGCAAACATGAACATCCCATCTGATGCATTCGATTGAACGCTTGATACTGGGACACCGTCTATCAATAGGTAAACAACAGCGATTGAGTCTAGACCATCGATTTGCAATGGCAACCCAAGGTCATCGACCAGTGTGCCGTTTACGTATAGCGTATCTCCAGCGGTAATCGTTGCAGAAGATTCTGTGATTGAGATATTAGTCTCGCCCAAAACGACAAACCTCACTGTTGCATTATCGCCAACTAAACCTGTAGTTCCTGGCGTACCAACGAACTCCGCATTCAAATCATGGAAGCCAACTGGTGCATCGAATGGTACAGTTAGGTTTAGATCTACGACACCAGAAGCATCTGTAGGACCGACTGCAGAAACGGATGTACCATTGATTACAACAGTAACCTGTACCCCCGAAACCGCTGCTCCAGTATTGTCTATCAGTAGCAGGCGTGCGTTTACATCATCACCTCTATCTGTCCTATCGTTAAGCGACGGCTGGTTTACTCCGTCAAGTGTAGGTTTAACGAATGTTAGCACAGTGTAACCACGGCTATCGAAGGATTGGTTTGCACTCGAACCTGAATAGTAGTTGACTGATGGTATGTATTGAGCCTGCGCAACGTGAGTTCCTGCAGCGAAGCCAGATGACAGGGCGATTGTAGCGCTCCATGTTCCATTTGCCTGTATGACACCATCAGACAATGTGAAGCCGGAGGCATCATCGTTAATTGTGAACAAAACATTTGCCGCAAGTGGGTCACCATTACGCAATTGCAGAGCGCTTCCATTGTCGCTGGCAATCGATCCTGTGATTATGAAAGATTCACCAGCTATCGGATTTGCTGTTATCGGGTCTACGACCATTACGGTTGTTGAACGAATTGTCACAGTTGAAAGATTTCTTTGAGTAGGAAGCAAATCAAAGCTGCCGTTGTAAAATATTGAAATTGTGATCAAACCAAGTGGTTGGTCGAATGGTACAGTATGGGTAAAGTTAGTTCTTCCTTGAGCATCGGTTGTGTTAGATTGCAGCCATGTCGCATCAAACCTCACATCGACTGTATATCCACCTAGTGTTTGGAACATGTTGGATGATTCCACGAGTTGTGACGTAATGTTGACCTGCTCACCACGATTCACGATAATCGGGTTTAATGGTTGCACACTTTCGAACACCGTAACACCTTGAACGAGGATTGAATGATTGCTTGTATCTGTTAGATAGAACGGAGATGAGTCCTCTACAACTGAGATTATGAGTTCTCTATTTCCTCTTAGAGTACCATTGTTAAGAACATCTGTAGGTACTGAAAGATTGAAACTACCATTGACTGATGTGTAGACTCCATTGATTAACTTCTCATCAGGATTGTCTAACCAGAAAATTTCAAGCGCTACCGCAGTTGTTAGGTTTCGGCTTGCGTTATCTCCGTCTTCGACCTGTCCTATTACCTGGAAATTGACTCCTGCAGTAATTGTGGAAGGTATAGAATCTACTCTGATGTTTGATGGAACTTGTACTGTCACGTTAATCTCAGTGAAATTACCGTAATGTCTAGTCGCTGAGGCGATCTTTGGTGATGATACGTCGTCAGCAACTTCCATTCTGAGAACGTATTGCCCTGGGTCGAATCCTGTAACAAGCCAACTCAATGTTGCGTTTCCATCTGCACCACTTGTGGCGGTACCAATAGATACGTTAGAACCCCCATAATCCATGATGTAATTCACTGTTGAGCCGGTTAAGTTTGAACCGTCAGCTATGTCTGTTACCTTTACAGTCAATTCTGCTGTACCATTTATTTGAGCGATTATATCACTTGGGGGCTGAGCATCTAGCCTAACTTCCGATTCGATTCCCCATGTAGTTGAAGGCACACTTGGAGGAGAAGGAGGTGTTGAAGTATCGACCCAAATGTAGTACGGTCCACCAGGTTGCGCAAATGTGTCGAAATCTGCCAGAACTTCGATGTCGTATACACCGGATGGAACAATTGTAGGTGCGGTAATGGTTAGATTGTAAGATCCTGTACTATTATTCAGCATTCCATTGGCGAGGTCGAAAACCAAACCATCAGTCGTCACTAACTGGGCTATAATCATCGAATCATTTCCTAACACTGAAGTCCCAAGGACATCATCGGTAATGTCGCCAATCAACCAAGTTGTATTGCCTAGATACGTCCAGTCATCAATAACTGAAACAGTAATATCAACTGTTCCCATTATTCTCAAAAAAGTTGAGTTAGTTGATGGAAGGAAGAAATCATTGCCATCGAATGAGATGTTGAATGTGTAATCGCCTGCTGCAAGGTTTGCGCTTGTAGCAAATGTTGGAGAAAGGGTACTGGAGCCTGGATCAGTGGTTGTGTTCACTGTAGAGCCATCGAAATCAAAGGTGAAATTGCCTGTTAGGTTCAAATCTAATTGACTACCTAAGTGGTCAGAAATTTGGACAATTATTCCTACGTCTTGACCCCTTAACTGAGAATTAGCAAGTAACTCAAAGACCAGTAATCCCTGCAAGAACCATTCTGTTCCGGATGTGTTGAGAGAATCGGTGGCATCTAGATTATCTGGATAGAAAATCAACTCGAGTTCTACATTCCCTGCTCTAACAAAGGTGGTATTGACATCTAGAATATGTGAAATTGTAAATGCACCATTTACGGATTGATTGAACAACTCAACGAATGTTCCACCACCGTTTAACTCTCGCATTCCGAAGGATAGGTTTCCTGACAAAGAAGTTGGAGTTGCACCGAAAGACTGTGCTGTGCCGTTGATGTACACAGGTTCACCAATCTGCAGTATCGAGTTGTTTGAACCAGGACCTTCGATTACTGCTGTTAGGTTAGGAGCATCTCTGATATCGAGAGTCAACGACCTTGAACTTGGCCTGAGATGGAATTGAGGCCCACCTACGGTCTGTGAAGTGTCTTGCCAGCCACTGAATCCAAGCGTTGCAGAAACGTTAGTCTTTGTCTCAAATTCGCTGAGTGTTACATTCATTGTCCATGTACCGTCATCTGCTACATCTCCTGTCAGGTTTGTCAAACCGTCTTCTGAGGACGTGAACTCTAGCCAGACATCCAGATCACCTAGTTCACCCGAACCGTTAGTGTTGTTATTTTCAAACAGCAACTTGCCCGATAGAACAGTTGTCGCACCTGCTCCTAAAATTGGTTGGTCTACCTGAGCAGGAGAATCATGAGTGACTATCGAATCATCAGTAATGTTGATGAACACACCCAAATCTAAGCCGTCGTTACCAACGTAGCCGTTTCTTAGTGTCTCTAGTACAATGCTAGCGTATCCTGGAGCGACAGGCTCGCCCATTGTCCCATTAATTGAGAAATTACCATTTGAATCGGTCAATACTGTACCGAATATGTTTGAACCTGTTGCGGCAGAACCTGGAACATTTGCTACGTCAAGCACGTCTACAACGTAACCGAACAAATCAATATCAGGAATTCCAGTTCCATTCTCAACATACTGTAGAGTTCCTGAAACAGTGACTTCTTGAGAGCCATCTCTGTCGAATGTTGTTGGCGTCCAAGTGAGGTTAACAACCTCAATTTCTTCTGGGTCGGGGCATGCATCAAATGGAATCCAACCAAGGTCATCGCCTCCGCTACCTGCAGTCATTTCTATTCGGACTTCACCCCATTGGGCCAAATCTGAACCATAGACTTCGTATCCATTACCCGTCCAAGAACCGCCTGCATATCCAGAGACAAATCTTGCTGGAAGTCCAGCAAGTCTTGCCATTGTGACGAATACTGTAGTGAATTCTGAACAAGTACCTTCGCGAGCTCGATTCAAAAGGTCATATGTGATATCTGCCTGTTGCGCCACACCACTACCGTTGTAGTTTCGCTTGAAATCAAAGGTAGCATTTCCTTCCCTCAAGAACGTTGCAATTGCATCTGCGGTGGAGTATGCATCTGTTGCTCCAGCATTGCTAACAACTTCGTTTGTCACATTCAATACATAGGAAGTTGGTAAAGAAAGATTGGACAATTCGTCTGGAACTATGGTTTCGTATGTGGAATTAGTTCCCGCAATGGTGTTTGCAGAGAGTGTTGACCAATCAAACCAATATTCGTATTCTTCAACCCAAATTGCGTCCATTAACCCTTGAGAAACTGTGTAGGTGTGAGTATCATTGGTCCTTGCAACTGTAAGACTTGCATCCGAATAGAATGTGATGTTGAATAGGTAAGCAGACATAGGTATCGAACCAGATGTCAATGGATTTGGGAATTCCATGTTCCAAGCAACAGTGTCGTTAGAATAACTTGACGGAGCGAGGTGAGAAGAGTTGGTGTATGGTATGGTGATACCACTAGAAACATGCACTCCTGTTTCAAGACCATAAGCAGCACCGGTGTAGAAATCATACGTGTTTACTCTCCAGCGGTGTACGCGATTCAAATCGACAACACCGCTAGTATTGTTAGCCCAAAACACGATGTCATTTTCCACGACATCATCAGTTGGATCGAATGGATCGAATGGTGAGTTCTGGCAGTTTGTGAGCCAGAATTCTTGCTGACACTCGTCACCATCTATCATCCCTCCGCCATCTGTATCTGGGTTTCTCCAGTCGGTTCCGGTTTGGTTTTCGACTGCGTCGGGGATACCGTCGCCGTCGAAATCATCAGGGAATATATCGTCCTGAGGATTGCTTTCAGGGTTTGTTGAATCGAAATATTCCTGTCTGTCAATTACTCCTCCATTGTCTGAATCAGAATCGTTGGCATCTGTAATCCAAACATCTTGGCTACCATTTGTAATTCCAATCCATGAGTTGTCACAACCAGTGGTTTCTTCAAAGTAATTATTCAATCCATCAAGATCATCGTCTAGTGAGTTAGTACACGGCTCGAGTGGATCTGTTCCTCCATTTACTTCATCGAAGTCATCTTCTCCATCTCCATCTGAATCAACTAAGGTTGGATTTGAGAAATATCCGAACACGCCAAGGGTTTCTTCCCAATCTGCGAGCCCGTCACCATCTGAGTCTGAATAATCATCATCACAATAGTTCGGGAATGAACCGCCAGCGATATCATGACACCATGAGTTGTTCCAACTCTCTACAGTAGTTACTCCAGAAGGAGGTGCAGGAGATACGAATTGTAGAACATTGTTGATTTGCGATGAGTAAGAGAATTGAGTATAAGTTCCTGAATTATTGTAGAATCCAATTCCTCCACCCGGACTGAAACCCGAACCATCTACCAATGTCAATTGGCTTGACCCTGAGTTCCATGTTACTATTGTTCCAACGAAATTAATCAGCGAATCACAGGGGTCTGTTCCGTGGCTTACATTGGACTCATCGCCGTCGTTCACCCCACCAAAGTCAGTATCCGCAACGTTCCAGAGAGTGCAAGATAGATTTTCTTGCCAGTTCTCTAGACCGTCGTTGTCAAAGTCACCGGAATCCTCTCTTCGTGTCGGGTCTGTTTCATTTGCGTCTACGATACCATTTCCGTTTGTATCTTCAGCACCGTCGTCAAATGCGTCCCCATCTGTATTGTTATTTCGAGGATCACTTGCTTGAGGTGGAGTGCCATATTGACCATTGACTTCGACACCATCGTTGATTCCATCGGCGTCTGTGTCATCATTTGTTGGGTCAGTTAACAATGTCAATGCTTCATGTGAATCGTTAAGACCATCGTTGTCGGTATCCGCATCATTAGGATTAGTGCTTGTAATACCGTCTGTTTCTGCAGTCAGAGAAGCACAGCCACCTGGTCCGATTCCAAGATGAGGAGAACAAGGTGTGGTTGTTTCTGTTACGGAGCCATCAGGACCTGGCCTGTAACATGGTTGCCCTCCACAAGTTGTTGTCCATGAAGGATTGATGTATTCGTAGAGGTTGATTAGACCGTCACCATCTGGGTCACCATTTGCACCATCTGCATTGGATGGGGATGTTGCATCTAGTCCGTTGGAAGCTTCCCAACCATCAGGCATACCGTCCCCATCTGTGTCCCAACCGTTTACATCCTCATCTGCGACACCATCTCCATCATCATCATTTGAAGAGCAATCAGCATCACCATCGAAGTCATTATCAGCAGAATCAACCATACCGTCCTTATCGTTATCGAACCCGTCAGTACATATGTTTCCTACTGGGTCTTCATCACACAAAATGATACTACCTGTTCCGTCTGAACCTGCATCACCGCAAGCAAGTTGATTGTACTGCATGGCGTTTTCTTCGTCCCAATCTTTGACCGGTACAGTGCCATTCCACCAGACACCATTGTCCAAAACCGTGGCTGTTGAGCTCAAATCCCAATTTGACGGTTGTTTGTAGTTGTATTCTTGCAAGTTGGAGAATCCATCACCGTCTGGGTCTCCGATAGCCCCATCATTATTCGATGCTGAAAGCGGGTCCAATCCATATTGCCATTCCCATCCATCTGGAAGTTGGTCATTGTCAGAATCCCAGTCGTTAGGTTGAGTGTTAATCAGATATTCCAGCCCGTATGTCAGACCGTCTCCATCTTGGTCTGTTGAAGCGAGGGCCGCATAGGAAATGAATTCGATAGATGCGAGTGTGGAAAACAACATCAATGCGGCTAAGCACATCGATTTTACTTTCTGATTATCTAATTCTCTGATTAGTTTTGGTCGCGCTGACGATTGGATGGAGGACATACGCACGGCTAACACCAAGTCTACGGTTACCACAAAGGCTCTTAAGGCAAATGGAGCGATGTTCATACATAATTTGGTTTATCCCCCCCTAAAGGGGGGGAATGTTTGGGCAATTTTACCTCAAAGGTCTTCCAAATCATCGAGTAATTCCAAGTCGTCTTCCATATCGAAGTCATCCTCAGAAGTCACCACATCTGGAATATCTTCTAATTCCATTCCAACAGACTCGAACGTTGCATCTTCCTTTTCGTACATCGCCACCTCTCTAGCAGAATTTTGACCTCTTCTGTAAACAGCAAGGAAGACTACTAGGATAATCCCAACATACAATCCAATGACCTGTGGACTATCGAAGTTCAGGGCTGAATTTACCACGCAATCAAACCCTTCGCACGTGGTTGTAAACTTGAATTGCGGGCTTTGTTTCAACTGAGATGTACTTATCTCGTTGTCAACAGGCTCAACAGACAAAACAACCACAACATCCTCACCAGGAACAATATCATCGGCTGCTGTCAAAATCATAGTAAACTCGCTAGTGGAGAAAGGCTCTATTTTGAGCAGAATTGTATTTCCTGACTGAGAAGAACCGCTGGTAGTGAATCCAGCCGCCCATCCATCAGGTAGAGTCTCGGCAGAGATAATTACATCCAAGAGAATGTTGTTTGCGTTCTCCACTCTAAATTCAAAGTCTTTCTTTTCATTTGGCAGGAACGGACTTAGCTCTGTAACCCTCTCAACGAAAATGCGGCCTTGTTTGACCTCCTCTTCCACTTCTATCTTGAGTGGTAAGTCAAAGTATCTTGGATCTCCTTCAGATACCTCTTCTGTAACTCTTAGGAACAGAGTATGGTTTCCAGCTAGAACTTGGTCACGCATCTTGATTTTGACTTCAATATCATCGGTTTCACCTGAATTCAATTGAATTGCGACTACATCAGCTCCTGTGTCATCTGTAATTGAGTAATCCCATGTCCCGTATGATGGGTCGCCAGTGTCCTCGTTGGTATTCTTATCGAGTTTACCCGGTGAAATTATTCTCCAGGTGTTATCTCCAACGGTTTCAGTACTGTCGGTAATTTCTACAACAAACGTAACCTCTGACCCAGGGTCAACCGGACCAACTGTGCCTATTTCTTGTCCGTCCGAATCAGATACTACTTGAGCTAAAATTCCGAAGGTTCTGTGGACTGTAAATGAAACAGAGGAGAACAACTGGTCATCACCAGCACTGTAACAAACGATTGTGAACATCCCGATATCGACATCATCACGGTTTGTTGGAGGATATATGTTCAACCTGATTGGGAGGATCTCGTGAGAACCAATGTCGGGAGTAATTGCGTACGGACCCTCTGTCACCAAATCAGTTCCTGTGTCATTGTCGACGAATGTGTAAGACCAACTAGAACTAGGTGCATCCTCGACCTTTAGTCGGTAAGTATCTGTATCGAAACCTGCGTTAAACAAATCGATGAAGAATGGTTCACCTGAACCAACAGTGTCAGAATCTATGTAGTGTGAAATCGTTTCATCAAACGCCTCTGGGCGGTTGGAATCTGCGATCTGTATCTGCCTCTCCTCGTCTTCGTAAACATCAAGCCTTGGCGGTGCATAAACTCCGACTTCTTCAACATCGAGAACTATCTTTTCGACAACCACTTCTTCCATGACATTGTCTTCGTTTTCAACGAAACCTCGGGCCCAAACCTCGATTCTATCTGGGGCATTGGACAAATCATCTTCAGGAGTGTTCACACTCAAAATAGCGATTGTGAAAGAACCACCACCACTCAGAGAATATCCAGCAGGTTGGTCCCAAATTGGGTCAGACCAAGATGAAGGAAGTGAAGTGTACAAATCGAATTCAACATCCATCTGAATTCCGACAGAACCCGTGTGCTCGACCATGAATTCGACAGTGCTGGTTTGGCCTGGGGCAATCAGCATTGTGTCAGGCTGGTCGACCGGTAGTGACAGAAACATTCCATACTCCAAGAATTCAATACCTACGTGGCGGAAGACGACAACGTGACCTTGCACGTCGGTTATCTCGAGTGTGAGATTATACTCTCCTGCTGCGATTCCAGCATCGTATGTCCATGTGTAATTTCCAACTAGCCCGTTGTTGTCCAAGCGCAGGTCTTCATCCATCTCTTTGGTGAATACATCATCACTACCAGACGGGGTGTAGAGAACTAGGTTAACCGAATTGATGTCATCCCTTCCGAATGCATCTCTTACGTCAACAGAGAACTGGATTGTTCTAAACTCTGGACGGTGGTTTGGAGACCACTCTAGTTGCTCTGCATCGGTCCAAATGCCACCTGGTGCGTGAACCTTGACACTAGAGTCTGCTAGAGCATTTGCTTTCAGAGATAGCCTTGAAAATCCGTTGGTTTGCTCCACGTCTCCGTACGCAACAAGAACTTCACACTCACCCGATTGGCCGATGCCGCCGCCTTGTCCTTCGCAACTCGCAGAGCCATCGATTTGCAGCCTTAGTTGAGCCCCTTTCTCGATAGTGAAACCGTCCTCAGGAACATCAAAGAACACCTCATTCAATGTCCAAGAACAATCGCTATTGAAGAGGCCGCTGTTACATGGGTCATCCAGTGTGAGGGTCTCTGTAAATGTGGAACCTCCAACTGCCTTCAGAGTGAATGTTAGGTCAGCAGTTGACTGTTCTTGACCTTTGAATTGCAAATAGATGTAGAGGTGGATTTCTGTGGCGCTTCCTTGGCCGTATACGGTCAGGTCGCTGATCAAATCATCGGAGCGGAAATCGACGCCAGAGAGTATGTTAGCCTCCTTGTGATTGCCTTCTGGTTCCGCTGTAGTTATCGAACCGTCACCACCTGACTCACCCTCTTCTCCGAGATAGAGGTTGTAAGTCTCAAGGTTGGCTGGAGTTTCCTTGATTACGGGTGCATCCTCCAATACTTCGAAGTCTACCGCTGGTAGAGTTGAAGTTAGCAACATCAGCAGAACGACGACAGGAACTAGACGTGTTTTCAGCGTGCGCATGACTGTCCCGTCTGCTTCGGGGTGTTAAACCGTTTTGCATTCATTGTGCGGTTTGAACGTCACCCTACGGGTGATTTCTATTTCGCCGAAGCCAAAATGCTGTTGCTAAGCAAAGTCCGAAAATTATCAGAACTGTTGGGTCAAAAACTAACTCTGTAGAGATTTGGGATATTTCGGATTGCGCACCAGGCCCTCCTTCGCAACCGGGAGGTGG
>JBMYVD010000037.1:0-15211 GCA_049606035.1 Candidatus Poseidoniaceae archaeon
CAGGAGTCCATAACAGTGACACCTGGAGCAGCTGTGCTCCTCCAAACTTCAACCACAGAAGTGTCAATCACTGCTGATGAAATTTACACTATCGATGCATATGTTGTGGACCAGCATGGTAACGAAGTATCCGGAGAGACAATCACATACACTCCTACTAACGGTAGCGTTGTTGGAGTTACGTACTATCCTTACAACGCAGGTAACCAAACTGTAACAATTGGTTGGGCTGCGCAAACAATTGACCTACTGATATCAGTAATTGGTGGAGCACCTGTTTACTATGACACAACAGGCTGTGAAGAAGTCATCAAGGCAGGAACCACTTGCCAATTGAATTGGACACTTCACGACCAGTTTGGCAACATGCTGGACTTGAACGATGGTGGAGGAATTACGTGGACTGTTGGCGGAGGTGTATTCACTGAGGCAAACGGAACTTACTTCGCAATGACTGTTGGAAGTTATGTGATAAACATGACATCAACAGGAGGTTTGTATTACGAATTACCAATAGAGGTTACACACGGTGCAATGGCGTCTCTAGAAATTAACGCATCTTCTACCTTCGTGACTGCTGATGAGTATGTATGGTTGAACACCACAAGAATTGACGTAATGGGCAACAGACTATCGGTGGTGATTCCACAGGAGAACTGGACGATTAGTGACGGCTCGATTACCGCAGGGCAGCCAGCGGTTTGGGACGCACAACGTCGTGGAACCAAGACCCTTTCAGCAAGTTATGCAGGAATGCAAAGCAGTGTATCCATACAGGTTACTGAAGGTGCAATTACCACTCTAATTTTGGTAATTGACTCAGTAGAACAGCTAGAGAATGCTGAACTGAATATGACAGCTGACGACAAAGTCACAATCAAGGTAAAGGCAATGGATTCAGATGGCAACAAATGGACTACGAATGTAGCGTGGAACATTGAACACGCACAATATACAGACCAAAGTGTGCTACAAGAGAAGACCTATGGATCATCTACGGAATTCTGGCCAGTCTTTGCTTCTGATACAATGTACACACTACGAGCGACATACAATGATGCGAATATCACTCTTGAATCGACAATCGATATTTCTGTGGTCGTAGGTGACTTGGTTAGTGTCGCATTATTGCAACCTGTGGAACTACAGCAGAGTATTACTGCAGACCAAAGTGTGCTATTCCTACCGCAGTTGACAGACGGTGATGGAAATATCATCGATTCGTCTATCGTTTCATACGAACTTGTAAACACTGATTCTGGTGAAACAAGCGATATCACATCAACAATTGTAGAAAACGCTGGTGTTTGGGAAGCAAGCACCGTTGGAAATTATTCGATTACAGCATGGGCTGTTTCTAACGCCGGATACAATATTTCCGAGACTGTTACGATCGCTGTTGATTACGGAAGCGCAGTAACTGTCGAGGTCGATGTGATTGCAGATACTGCCAAGGCAGGAGATATCTACACACTAACAATTACTGGAACAGATGCAGATGGAAACACATTCCTAGAAAGTGTACTATGGACCAAGGATAACAAGCCTGTTCCTGCAACTGAAATTGAAGGCTCTGCTGGAGTTTACAACTGGAGTGCTACTAAAGCGGGAGTTCACACTTACAAGTTCCGCTCACCTAGTGGAGCACAATCTGAATGGACAGTGACAGTTTCTGCTCATCAAACCGTAAACAGAATTGAATTAACAATTCTTGAAGAATCAGTATTACAACTAGAATCATTCGACATCGAAGTTAGAACGTTTGATGCATGGGAGAATGAAATTCCAGTTCCTCCTGAAACTCAAGTCAAATTAACAGGAAGAATGACCGCAAAGGCTGTCGAAAACGGAAAATGGACGATAACGACTCTTGACGCTGAAGAACAAACAGTGACTATCTCTGTTCACAACAAGGATGCATCGGGAACCATTCAGGTTGATGGCACATTCATGGGATTCTTTGAGGCAGGTGGAACCTTGTATTACGCAGGTGGAATTCTCGCAATTCTTGTAGTGATTGTCTTGCTAGTGGTCATAGTAATGGTGCTACGCTCAGGCAGTTCCGATTACAATGATGATGATGACGACGACGATGATGACGATTATGATGAAGAAGAATCCGCTCCTTCAGCCGCTGGACCTGCAGGACCGCCACCAACTCCTGGTGGAAGGGAAGATTGGATGTCAGACTATCGAGTGGATGAAGACAACGTCGAATGGGGCGAAGATCAGGATGGCAATTGGTGGTATCGAGACCCCGGAGCTTCTGATTGGAGTGAATGGACTGACTAATCGAAACCTATACTACGATTGAAAGTTTAGAGAAATTGGGGATAACGGTGAAGAGATTATCGGTTGCTGTGTTGATTGGGTTAATTCTCGTGCAAATCGCTGCACCAGTAATTGCCTCAACTCCATCAAGCATCACCATCGACCAACACCAATCCTCTGTCACTACAGACCAAGTGGTTCAACTTAGTGCAACTGTCAAAGATTCTAGTGGATCAATTATCTCCAGCCCTGTCAATTGGAGTACAACGTCTGGACACATTGATTCAACTGGATTATTCACACCTGGAATGATTGGAATTACAGTTATCACAGCAGAAAGTGGAGGTGTCAACTCCACAACAGCAATTGAAGTGACGAGAGGATATCCGTTTGAAATCAGGTCCATGTTTAACCAAACAAACGTCAGTATTGATGACACGATAAATCTGAGCGCAACCCTGGTTGATAGAGCAGGAAACTCGGTGCCGGGAGATTTGACATACAGAAGTCAAAATGGTCATATTGACCATCAAAACATGACTTGGCAGCCCGACCAAATAGGGCAATCTATCCTGCGAATCATATACTTCGAATTAGAACTTCAGGTATCATTCAATGTCGAACCTGGGCAACCATCGACATTGGAGATTCCATACGGATTAACGGTCCAAAGTGGCACCACTCAACACATATTCCCAATTGCGAAAGATTCTCACGGAAATGAAGTTGGAATCTCCAAAGCAGGCACTCTAACATGGCAAGTTGAAAACGGGACAATCTCTCCAACTGGGTTATTCTTTGCTAATGCACCCGGTGTTTGGAACATAAGTGTAAACAGTAGTTCGGGCGCATTTGGAAGCGGAACAATTCGTGTTCTTCCAGCCCAGGCCACTGGCCTTAGCATTGGTATAGAGAGCACAGAGGTACGTGCAGGTACCGAAGTTTCTCTATCAGCAATCCGCTCAGACATTCTGGGTAACGATGGTGAGGTAGAAATCCCACTAGCAAACTGGTCTGTACCAACTGGTTCTTTATTCATTGAACAAGGGAAGGTAAAATGGATTCCGTCCTCGATTGGGAATTGGACAATTGGAGTTCAAGACCAAGGATTTTCATCCACAATTCTCGTTAATGTCGTTCAAGGAGAAATTAGTGGAATCGAGGTATTGTTATCAGAAAATGTACTCCGTTCAGGTGACTTGATTGTTGCATCAATTGCTGCCCATGATTCTGCTGGAAACATGCGCTCGGTTGATGGGGCATGGACAATTGCTCCTGAATTATCACCAACTGACCAGGGAGACTGGTATGAATTGAGACCCGGGCCAATTGGAAACTACTCTATTTCCGCAGTTTGGTTCGATAATGAAACACAGATCGTCCATGAAGCCGAGAAAATTTTACCAATACACCACGGAGATTTAGCAAGAATTATTCTTCCGCAAAGCGGAACAAGAGTAGCGTCCGATGATGTCTTGTCTCTAAATCCAATATTCGAGGACGAGTTTGGTAACGAGGTCGACAACGTACCCATAACTTGGATAATTGATGATGTTGACATGACAATGGAAGTCAGGCTTGCTGGAGACAATTGGGCGCCAAACTCAATTGGAATGCATGAGATAAGAGCGATGGCTCAAGGTGTATTCGCAATTACCGATGTAGAAGTCATTGCTGGTACTCCTAGGTATATTTCCACCAGCCATGATGAAGGAATTTCTGTGGACAGCGGCTACGGAATTGAAATTCAAATCACTACCACTGATGTCCATGGCAACTCAGCATTAGCATCTGAAGTTGATTTCGAATTCGATGATCCATTAGGATTAGTAACCCCGTCATCAGAGGGTGACGGATATTGGATAGTCGAGGGAGGACAAACTGGAGAATGGAATCTGCGTATGAGAACCGGTTCCGCAGTTTCAGACATAACCGTTAATGTATCCCACGGTGAGCCTGTGAGATTACTCGCTGAAATTTCTGAAAATAATCCGGAAGAAGGAGGTAGCATGATTATCAGAATTCATGCAATCGACCAAGCAGGTAATAGAATTGAAGTTCCGAGAGATGAGGTCACCATCAAGTGTACAGCTGGGTCTGTATCGCACCTTGCGGCAGACACTCACGAGTTATCAATAGACCAAGCCGGAGATTCGCACTCCTGCAATGTTTACTGGAATGATTTAATCGCACAGAGATTCTTTGATGTTGAGGCTGTCTTGTTTGGAGGAGGATTGGGTGATTCCAATACCGCTCTAACAATGGTTTCAATGATAATATTCCTATTCATTGCGATAATGGTTGTACTTATTCGCAGGATGAAGGGAGAATCTCAGGTCGATTATGAATGGGAAGATGAGTTTGAAGAAGAGGAAGAATCTGATAATGTTGATTCTAACTTGTATGAAACCCAAAATGAGCAATCCCAAGCCGTCGTCGAAGAGACAACCCCCGCACCAACCGAGAAGAAGGAATCAGGTGAAGACCTGCGCGCTAGACTTGCTGCAGAAGCAAAGAAGACAGGGGTTATGCAAGCAGCACCCGGTACAGAACAAGGCAAGACTGGCTGGTATGTGGACTCAACAGGTGAGTTAACCTCGTGGCTAGTTAGTGAAACTGGAGAATGGACAAGAGTTTCTTAATCACTCTTCAGAGACTTCTAGATTTGTTGCTGGTTCGAAGTTATTCTTTCCGTAGATGTAGTATGTTGATACTCCAATAATCACCGCTGCAGCCGCTCCAATAATTGCCTTTGAGCCCATGATTGCAACAAGGTATGCTCCAGCGATAGTACCGAAAATTTGGACATAGGGATATAGAGGAGACTTGAATGTCGGCTGGTACCAATCTGTACCATTATTCTCTCTTCTAAGAACGATAACGCTCACGTTCAGTGCGACGATGACCATTATTTGGAAACCAGATGCGAGTTTTGCCACGTCCTTCACTGGAAGTGTCAAAATACAAACCGCCATTGTTACCGCAGTGAGGATAATCGCCCAATGAGGTGTCTCAAATTTGTTATTTGTTTCACTTAGTGAGTCGGGAAGAAGTTTGTCTTTCGCCATTGCGAACAAGAATCTCGACGCTGCAAGTAGACCAGACAGCGCACCAGATATCATTGTGAGAACTGCCAATAGAGCGAGAATAATTCCTACCCTTGTCGATGCTACTGCATCAAAGAAGGCAAAGATCGGGTCTTCTCTAGGCGCTCCATCACTTAGCCACCATTCACCTTCGACCGATGCCATCATAATTATTGATACAATGACGTAAAAGACTGTGATTACCAATAGAGAAATCAACATACCGTAGTGAAGATTCTTTTCCGGTTCCTTCACCTCTCCACCAATTGCACCTGCCTTGTAAATTCCTGCGTAAGCAACAAACACTAGAGCTGCTGCTTCTGCTACTAGTGAGGGGTCATTTTTTGTGACATCAAAAGCACCGTCAATCGGTCTTGATAAATCGAAGTTCGCATCGAATAATTGAATGATACATACAATCACAATTAGTGCAACAGTTAGACCAAGAATAGGGGTTTGGAAAGCTTTCACTTTCTTTATTCCAAGAATATTCAGGAAAGTAATCAAGGCTAATGCAAGCATAATCAACAGCGTTGAATTTGTTGAAATTTCTAGATATTCTGTTACTGCATACATGTACGCAGAAAATCCGATTAGAGCGAATGCGGACTTCAACAAGAATGATGCCCAAAGTCCCAGGCCACCAATTGTCCCGATTAAATGTCCGAATGAACGGTCAAGATAGAGGTAGGCGCCACCATTGTCTGGCATCGCTGATGCCAATTCTGATTTTGACAATGTTCCTGGCAAGAATACTAAACCAGCCAATAGGAAAGCCAGCCAAATACCTGGCCCCATGATGGCGGCAGCAAAGGAAGGTAGGACGAACAATCCGGAACCTATGCTAGCTGCTATTGTTACAATGATTAGGCCAACTAATCCAAGAGACCTCTCGATTGTGTATTTGACATCGGACACCACGCCTCCTATATCTCCCTTCAGAAGTTTTCCTGTTGTGGATTTGATGTCCATTCAGATTCCTCCAAAGCAGTTTGTGTTTCCGGTTTATGACCTATAACACTGTGTTAATGCCTGTGAGCAGGCAAGAGTAGTTATTTATTGCCACACTTCGCTTACAATAACCCCCGAAAAACAGAAATTATGCTTTTGCGATGACTTTCATCTCTACAGCAATAGGTGTTGGCAAAGCTCTAATGGCTAATGTTGTTCTGGTAGGACCAACTTTACCCAAGGTTTCAGCCCAAACTTCGTTGTATCCTTTGAAATCTCTATCCATATCAACCAAGAAAGACGTAACATCGATTACATTCTCGATGGATGAGCCTGCTTCTTCTAGAATTCTAGCGATGTTGTCTACAACTGCTCTTGTTTGAGCCTTGATATCATAATTTAGTGGATTACCTGAAGCGTCTTTGATTGGGCCACCGGGGATTGAATTGTCACCGGGTTGCCTTGGACCAACACCTGAAAGGTAGATCAAATCGCCTTCTCTTCGAGCGTGAGGATATGCCCCTACTGGTTTTGGTGCTTTACTAGTATTCACTGCAGTTTCACCTTCAACCGGGTCATAGAGTTCTGGGCCGAGGTTTGAGATTTCCTCGTCATCTGAACTTTGTTTTGAATCCAGGACATCTCTGTCCCCGCCATAGAATTCTACATCATCTTCGTCGTATTCTTTGTCTCCTGTTCCATTCGATTCCGGGTCTAGGACCACAACTGCAGCGCCTGCTCCATGAATTGGCTCGTATGCTAGAACATTTCCAGTGAGGTCATTGCGATTACCATTCATTGCTGAGAGCCACCACATAGGCTTGAATGCTACTACTTTCTTTACTCTGATTTGGTCATGAATTGTACGCGAAAGTTGACCGACATCTTCCAATCGACCCTCCTCCAAGAACTCCAAGATTTTCCGATTCCATTCATCATCCTTCAATGAATGAATTCTGTCTTCATGTGGCTCAATCGGCTCCGTGAACATGCGATTTGACAGTGACATTACAGAGACTGCAACCGCTTTCTTTCCTTGTACTTTAACTACGTCCATGCATGATTTTGCAAGTACAGTTGTTTCAGCACGGTTAGAATAAACGTTGGTCGAGCAGATTACCGCAGGGATTCGATTGTCAGGATTTAGCAACTCCAAAGCAACGACTGAACCGACATCAACCGGGAATCCATGGTAAGATACTGTCCTGGATTCAAGTCCTCTCGCGATGTTTGCCTTATTCCAGGCTTCTGCAAATTCAGTGTCGATTTTCAAGGAATAGTGAATGCTTCCTAAGTCATGGAAGTCAGCATCTACCATAACCCACTCAGGGTTAGGGTCTGCTTGGATTTGGTGTCCAATGACACTCGGCCAGAGTGTGGAATAAATGATAATCAAGTCAGCATCACTTTCCTCAATCTGCTTTCTAGCATCGTCATAAGCATCTCTAATCCTTTGCCATCCCTCGTTTTTTTCCGGGCAAAGAACGGGATGTGGATGTGCAGGCACAATTAGTGATTTGATTACTTCACCAGCCAACTCAAGCACCCCAGTTTCTACATGGCCATTCCATGATTGCATTTCCAGTACCAATAATCGTCCCGTAGCCGTGCAAAATTGCAGGCTCTTCTGGAACTCCCATTGCGGCGAGTAACCAAGTCAAAGCACCACCATCGGTTTCTGCGATTGCCTGTTCACAGAACTCGGGCATTTCGTTGATAATTTGTTGAGCCTTACCTTCTCGCATCAATTCGATCATTCTCATATCCCATAGATGCATTGCATGGCTTGTAATGTGCTCCTTGCTCATATCTTCAGGAGGATTTGTCTCGGTTACGAAATGACGGTGTGAGAGTGAATTGCTTGCAATGAGTAGGCACTTTTTACCGCTGGCCTCTATTGCCTTAGCTGTTGATTTTCCGAGTTCAATCATCATCTCCTGCATAACTTCAACAGAGTAGTAGGAGAGGCTACGATTCGATGAAATCGAAACAATTGGTTTGTCCCATTCCGGCCTAACCATGTGGCAAGACACAATTGTACCATAATCGACTCTAAAGTCTGGATTTGTCATCATCTTGACCGACATTCCTTCTGATTTAGCCTGGTCATGAATCGCCTGTGCCAGTTCAACGTCGATTTCTAAATCATAATTGAATCTGAATAGGTTCGGGAATACTGGGTCAACACTCTTCGAGGAGCACTTCTCGACACCTATGAAATGAGTGCCAACGTAAGTTTGCCAGTGTGGAGATAGGATTACAATTACATCATAATCGACATCTTTCAGAGATTCTCGCAACCTTTCATAGCCCCATCTAAGTTGTTCCCACCCACCTTCTGATACCGGTTCGTTCTGCTCCGGATTTTCTGCGTAAACAAGGTGAGGGGGGTGTGGTGCTAGGCAGCCTGCAACAATGCCTCCATTCGCCATGTGCCAACCAAGAGGTTCCGCATCTTCTATTCATCGGCTACCCGTCGGGCTAAACATGGAGGAGAAGCCGGACATGAAGTTCCGCCACGTCGGATGGCCTGCTGTGTTCGCAATTGGCCTAGTTTTTGCTTCTGTTTTTGCTCTAAATGAGAATAAATTCCCTCCTATGATGGTCGCACTTGTTGCTTCAGTACCATTTGCCCCATTGTTGGCAAAACTAACTAACTCAGGAGATTTCAAAGAACACGCATTTGGTGTTGGAATTGTGTGTGTACCAATGGCTGGGTTTTGGGCATTTGGACCGAATTATTTCAACATAGCATTCCCATTTCTGGTTTGGATCTGGCAATGTGCATCATGGTCGAAAAGAAATCATCCACCATTCCGATATGGAATTTGGCATGGCTTTGGCATCGCATCCTGTATCCTTCCAGGTGCGATGCTAGTGGCTGCATTTGCCTAGTATGATTCTTCCTCGTTAGGAAAATCACCAGTTCTGACATCTGAGCAATATTGCTCAACAGCACCTGTAATCTGATTCTCTAAGTCAAGATATCTTCGCAGGAATCTAGGAGAGAAATCGGTGGTAATTCCCAGCATGTCGTGAAGTACCAATACCTGACCGTCACAATCCTGACCAGCACCGATTCCGATGGTGGGAATCGATAATGCCTCACTGACTTGTTTTGCTAGGTGTGCAGGAATTTTTTCTAGAACAATTGCGAAGCAGCCTGCTTCCTCAAGCAGTTTCGCATCTGAGATTAATTTAGAAGCTTCTTCCTCTTCTTTTGCTCGAACGGTGTATGTTCCAAACTTGTAAATCGATTGAGGGGTTAATCCTAAGTGACCCATAACAGGTATTCCAGCGGTTAGAATTCTCTGAATACTCTCTACGATTTCTGCACCGCCTTCTAATTTAACAGCGTGACCGCTCGATTCTTTCATGATTCTAATCGCACTTTCCAGAGCAATAGCGGAATTTCCTTGGTATGTTCCAAATGGCATATCGACGACAATTAACGCACGGTCAACCGCTCTTTCCACACATTGAGCGTGGTAAATCATGTGGTCAAGGCTCATTGGTACGGTAGTATCCCTTCCAGCCATCACGTTTGATGCAGAATCTCCGACAAGGATAACGTCCACTCCACCCCTGTCAACAAGTTTGGCGAGGCTGAAATCATATGCGGTAAGCATAGTTATTTTCTCTCCTGCTCTCTTCATCTCTTGAAGAGTGTGAGTCGTGACTTTCTTGGCATTTGCATGTACCGACATGGGGTTGCCTCCGTCTATGCGACAAGTATCTCAGACTTCAATCTTCCATGACGCAAATATTGACCGCTTCTGAGAAGAAACCGATGGACCACATCCCACCTTCTCTACCAACTCCGCTATCTTTGACCCCACCGAATGGAACGCGTAAATCTCTGTGCAACCAAGTATTGACCCAAATCATTCCTGATTCGATTTTTTCCGCCACTTCACGGCCTCTGAGTTTTGACCAAACACTACCAGCTAATCCGTATTGAGTGCAGTTTGCCATTTCGATCGCTTCTTCATCTGTATCGAATTTGTGAACTGTTACAACAGGTCCGAAGATTTCCTCTGTCGCTGTTCTTGAGGTATGAGAAAGTCCTGCGATTACTGTTGGTTCAATCCAAGCACCAGCCTTGTCTGGAACATTGCCTCCAGCCAGAATTTGACCACCTTCTTCTTTTGCTAATTCGATGTATGAAAGGACTTTCGAGCGATGCTGCTCACTGATGACCGGCCCTATATTGAAATCCTTGAGTTCTTGTAGGTACTTTTCGATGAATACATCATAGATTGAGGAGTGAATTAGGACTCTAGAACCGCATAAGCAAATTTGTCCAGAATTGAGGAAAGATGAACGTAGCACTCCCGGAACTGCAATATCTAAATCAGCGTCATCTAGTACAACAGAGGCGTTTTTACCACCTAATTCCAAACTCAATTTCTTGAACATCGGCGCTGCTGTTGCCGCTACTATTTTGCCGGTGCTAGTTCCACCTGTGAAAGAGATTGCTTTGATGTCAGGATGCTCTACTATCGCTTGACCAACCTCAGGGCCGTAGCCGTGAACGATATTCAGAACACCGTCGGGCAATCCGATTTTGACACACAGTCTTCCGAGGAAATGGGCCGTGAGTGGGGTAATTTCACTCGGCTTTGCAATTATTGTGTTCCCCATCAACAATGCAGGAGCGATTTTCCATGATAGAAGATATAGGGGTAAATTCCAAGGAGAAATCAGACCAACTACTCCAACTGGTTTTCTAACCACGTAATTTGTAGCATCATCCATTTTGAATTCTTGAGATTCAAGTGTACGGCCAAAATCAGCAAAAAATCTGAAGTTGTTAACCGACCTAGATGCATCTACATTTAGAGCCACTTCCATTGGTTTTCCGGTATCCAGTGCTTCGAGCCTAGCTACTTCTTCGATTTGATTTTCTAGTTCATCAGCAATCTTGTCTAGCCAGTCACATCTCTGATGGAGTGTAAGTGCACTCCACCCATCGAGTGCATTTTTTGCAGCTATTACGGCATCCTCTACGTTTTTGGTACGGGGAATTGTGGCGATTACAGAGAAATCGAGTGGTGAGATATCGTCAAAGTTTTCTTCAACATTTACGAATTTTCCACCGATAAGGTTCTCGACATGGATCATGCATCCACCTCGTAGTGCCATCTATCTCGGTCTGGATCCCACTCATCCCAGGTTGGTATAGTCTCTAATACCGAGTGTAAGTTATCCGGTACGATTCCGGGGACAATGAATGCCTTTTGTCTGTGAAGAGGATAGGGATTCCTCAACTCTATTCCAAGACAACCAAGAATTGCTCTTGCGACATACCAAGTCGCTTGGGAATTCCAACCATGTGCTATCTTGACAACTATGCCGAGTCCCCTAGGGTAATCGGGGTGCTCAATCGCCATTCCCAGTAACCCATCGGCCCCTTCCTTTGCGATTACTTTGCCATTACCAATCTTCAATATCGTAGAGTCGAGGCGATTGAAACCACCCACCAAGTCTGGGTGCTTGCACATTGCCTCCCATATCCAATCTGCATCCTTGTCACGAACAAGGCCTGCGTATATTTTAGCTAACTCTGAAACAGTATTTGACACGGTTGGAAGACCACATCCATCCTTCGCAATTCTAAGTGGAGACCAATCTTCGCCAAGGAATCTTCTGAGTTGCTCCATGTATGCCTCGAATACACGATGTGTAGGCAATGTGTAACCAGCCCTGTTCCATCCTTTGATTTTACAACCTGCAAGAATTGCTGCATGCTCACCGCTACAGGTATGATACCACCTTCTTGGTCTTCTGACCTGTCGACCAAATTGTATCAGTGGTACATCGACAGGTGTTAGCATCAGTGGCCATTCAGCTTCGGTAAGAAGTGATTGGGCTGCGGCGACGTGCTCGGTGTCGCCGTTGTGACTAGCAACTGCAATCGCTTTTTGTTCCCAAGTGAAATTTTCCAATTCTTTTGTGAAAGCCTTGAGCATAAACGGTTTCATCATTGAACGCCCATAACATAAGACATTTCCACCGAATGAGTGTATCACCTCATCACCATGGGACCATGCAACAGCACCATGGATAGTTGTTTCAGAGACTCCATTTCTTCGGTAGTCAACAAGAGGCTCCCATTCTACATCTCTGCCAGTTGGAATGCCTTCAACATCTTCACCGAGTGGAGAATCGGGATAAATCGCTGAACCTGGTTTCCCAGGGGAAACAGCTGAGTTTTTATCATGCCTCAAACTCATTTTCTCACCCCAATAATGGAACTACTTCGCTCCACCAAGCTTCCATGTTTCTGATAACTCTCTCATTATCGTGATTGAAGAAATCGAACCAACACATCAAACGATCATCAGGGTGGAATCTCTCTAAAACTTGGGCGGCAACCTCTGCAGGATTTCCAATTAGGGCATTGTCTGCAGCCTTCTGAACCTTAGATGGGTCAAGAGTACCTTCAAGGGCTTTCCAATACTCTCCTAAAGCAAGCTTAGCCTCTTCCTTTGCAGCCGCTGATTGTTCTTCAGGAGACAATCCTTCCTCTGCGTTCAAGAAAACGAACGTGGTACGAGGCATGTCTCTTCTCTCCCACTTACCACCATCTGAGTGGTAGAATTTTTTCATCCTCTCGTGAGTCGAGTCAATAATTTCAGGTGAGGTAATTGATAGGTTGAATACCTTAACCGGCATGAACTTGTTTACGTACTCTTGAGCCCGTGGGTCATGGGTTCCTGCGATTAACTCTAATTGGCTCCTTGGCCAGGTTTTGGGAACGATTGAAATCTCTTCAAACTGGTATCTTCTCTCTATTGAAATTTCATCATCATCAGTTTCTGCAGCGTTTTGGACTGCGAGCCAGTCTTCATCGGAGCGGAAATTATCTCTAGTCAGAACGGTCTTGCGAATATCATTGGAATGAATGGTTTCGCCACTCAACAAACGCAAGAATATCTCGCTAGCCTCCATGAAGATTTGTCCTCTGAGTGCTGGCCAAGATGCCTCTTCGACCGGATTTCGGGGCACTATTCCGTAAGGTCTAGCCATGAACTCAAATCTTCCAGCGCTAAAACCGACGTGCAGTTTTCGAGTTGAATCCATGTGGGATAGAAATTGAACCGTGTTGGCAATTCTCTCAGCTTGTGCGATTGGCCCTCCGCTAGCAAGGATGCTTACGACTGCAGAACCAACGTCGATATTCTTTGTTCGTCTGAAGGATTCCATTGCTAGTTGACAGAAGTCGGTACAAAGGCCAACTTCTCCTTTCCAGTGAGGAACTACAGGTTTGGAATTCATTTGTTGGGTTTCTGTCGACAAATGCGCTTGTGCTATCCAAGCAACTCCGAATCCTAATCGGTCTGCTGCGTCTAATTGCGCGTAGTAATTGTTGAACATTTCCGATTCACTTGGAGTGAATCCGTTGTGGTCTGGAGTCTGTGATATCGAGAAGAATATGTCGAACTCCATACAATCCCTCTCCCCAAGGGAGAGGGGGTCGATGTATCAACATCACTGTTGGGAAGTCAGTTTTGAGATTCGCTCTCTAACCGGTTCTGGAACTACTGCTCCTTCTTCCATGAATACGGTCATTATATCGGACAATTGGACCATAGCCTCGTCGGGCTGGTTAGAAATCTCGGCTAAGTCTGCAAGACCCCATCTAGCAACCAAAATACCGGACAAATCCTTCAACTCTGTTGCTAATTCCAAGGAATCGATCAGCAAATTCTGAGCTTGCTCTAATTCTCCAAGAGATGAGTATGAATGTGCGAGGTCTGCCAAGGCTTCCATTCGCTCAAACTTTTCAGTTTCAGGAATTATGTCCAACCTCTTTTGAAGATGGAGTTGACTTTTCTCAAAGTCACCCTCTGATTTTGCTATATGAGCGAGTAATGCATGACCGTAAATCATTCCCTCCAAGTCATCTGCTTCTTCTCTAAGCCTCATCGACCTGTTGGCAAAAAGGCTGGCATCTTCTCCGCCTAAGCTAATCAAAGAAACGTGGTGAAAAATTCCAGCTGCAAGGCCGGGCAGCCCTTCTTTTTCAGAGGCTACACCTAATCCGATCAACTCATCCTTGCTTGCACCTTTGTGCTTCATCAACTCAAACTGGCACCAACCTTGGTCTTCTGGGTTAGTCGAAACCTTCGCTGCGTGGTCAAGCAGTCTTGCAACGAGAGCATCCCTTCCCAATTCTCTGGCAAGTTCGACTAGATGCAATGCTAGACTAGTGTTAACAGAATCAATCATTTTGCCATCAGCAAACATTTCGAGCAATTCTTCGGCTTGTGTTTGATTCATTTCAGTCAAACTACCACCTCAAATTGAGCGCATTCTTCCGCCATCGACAGCAAGAGAAACACCACGTATTCCCCCAGAAATTGGCATGCACAGATAAGCGATTGCTGCACCGGTTTCAAGTGGGTCAATCAATCTCTCAATCGGTACTTGAGACATCCAACCCGCATGGATTTCCTCGATACTTTTTCCAGTCTTTGCGTTAATTGATGATGCAAGGGAACCCAATCGGTCTGTGTCTGTAAATCCGGGCAGGACGTTGTTGATTGTAATGCATGTTGGCAATTCACGAGATAGAGATTTGGCCCAAGAAGCCATTGCACCCCTGAGGGTATTTGACAACCCGATATTTGGAATTGGTTCCCTTACGGATGTCGAAATGATATTCACAATTCTACCCATTCCTGCCGCTTCCATCTTTGGAACAAGCCCTCTCACAAGAGTGTGGGATGCGTGTAGATGGCGACGGAATGGAGTCTCAAAATCTTCCACTTCATTTTCTAACAATGGACCTCCGGGAGGGCCTGCAGCGTTGTTGATTAGTATGTGGCATTCCTCAATTGTAGAAATGAATTTGTCAATTGCTCCTTTATCCTCTAAATCTAGGCTAATTCCTGTAT
>JBMYVD010000038.1:0-14767 GCA_049606035.1 Candidatus Poseidoniaceae archaeon
TGATGGGTCTAGAAATTGCGGGAATCGAGAATATAGTAATCGTTCAAAACAAAATCGACTTAGTTAGCCGAGAAAGGGCATTAGAATCCCATAAAGAAATCAAGGATTTCCTGAAAGGAACTATTGCTGAAAATTCACCGATTATCCCAGTATCTGCTCACCATGATGTGAACCTAGACATCCTAATCCAAGCAATCGAGGCTACAATCCCTACCCCTGACCGCTCACAAGACAAGCGTGCTATCATGCACGTAGCACGCTCTTTTGACATCAACAAGCCCGGTACTCGCCCGACTAAGTTGAAAGGCGGGGTAATCGGCGGCAGTATCGTTGAAGGGCAATTCAACGTAGATGATGAGATTCTCATAGGGCCTGGGAGAAAGATAGAGAAGGGTAACAAAGTGCATTACGAGCCAATTCGCTCTAAGGTAATCAGCATGCAAGGTGGAGGCTTGAATCTTGACAACATGCATGCTGGTGGACTTTGCGGAATGGCAACACCACTAGATCCTGCAATTACAACAGCAGATAATCTATCTGGACAAGTCGTTGCAAAGGTTGGAGACCTTCCAGAAGTTAGAGACACTGTGGATATAGCAGTCAATCTGATGCAGAATATGGTTGCTGGAGAAGGAGAGGATGCTTCACCGATTATGCCTCTTCGCTCTAATGAGATGTTGATGGTAAACGTTGCAACTGCAACTAGCGTAGGAGTTGTTTCAAGCGTTAAGAAAGGCAAAGCAACTCTATCCCTGCGCTTACCAATCTGTGCAGATAGCGGTCAAAGAATCTCATTATCACGACGTGTAGGCTCTAGATGGCGACTTATCGGGCACGGAACAATCGAGTGATTTTCATGAAAAAGGTCCTAGTTGATGCCTGCGGCTGGGTCGCAGTCATCGAGGCTGGAATAAACATCGACCTTGCTTTACTCGAATGTTGCGGTTGTAAAGACCTAGCAGTGGTTCCAAATGTGATTTCGGAATTAAAATCATTAAACAATCCAAAATTAATGATTTCAATGCTAGAAGCAAAGTCTGAGATGTTGGTAGCACCAATTGATTCCGGAAAACATACTGACGACCAATTATTCGCTCTAGCTGTGGAAAATAATTGGCCGATACTGACAGTTGATACCGAATTAAAACGCCGACTGTCAAAATCGAACCTAAATTGGGTTGAAGTGAGTGGCAGAACCCATCTTAGAATGGTTTGATTACATATGCCGGTGATTAATTCATATACTGAAATAATTACATACAATTTGTGTCGACTCAAAAATCTGTAGGTTTTGACAATACAACCGACTCTGATAACCATGAAATGGTTGACTTGCTAATCTCTTTGGGAGTAGGTCATAACATTGCTAAAACACTGATTTGCCTGCACAAGCATGGACCTTCAAAATCAATCGATTTGCAGAAAAAATGTGCATTGAGGCAACCAGACGTTTCAATTGCAATTAGTAGATTGAGCGAACTTGGCGTGGTAAATATCGTCCCGATGAATAGCAAAGGAAGAGGCAGACCATCACATATCTATGAGTTAGCCATGCCACTAAACGAGGCTCTGATACCATTTAGACGGCAAGCAAGTGAAAGATTGACAATTATTCAAAATCAATTGTCCAGGCTAGCAGAACTTGCTAGCATACACTCAAACTAAGGAAGCGTGAACAGGTTATCATCGCCATGACCGTCAAGTAGCCGTAGCTTTACTCCTGCATCAATCCAAGCATGTGCGTAATTAATCGCCCCAAATGCTCTGACGTAATCACCAGTATCCATGAAATGTTTAGCGTCGCTAGCATAATCATCTGCCATCCTCAAGAGGATATCCAATTGCATATACTCAGGTGTGCCCTCCTCATGAATTCTAGTTGCTTTTTCCCTAGCCATTTTTGTTAGGTTGAGATAATGTTCCAATTTAGATTTAGTAACCCTATCATCGACCATTTACTCACCTCTCTGTCTTGCAAGTAAACGGTTAACATCTGAAGTTCTACCTAGCGATTCGTACAAATCGATGGCTAGAGAGATTCTACCCTCATCTTCAGCATCGCATGCTCGCTTGAAAATCCTCCTTCTCTCTTCCCAGTCGCTTGCAACTTGGGCTTCAGCCACCATTTTCTGCATCTCAACTCTTCTCAACTGCATCAATTCTGCAGATCTCCAGATTCTTACAAGACCATTGCGTTTCACTGTCGCCATTGTGTCTGCTGCCAAGCCAACCAAGTAATCGCCTAAGTCAGTATTTGCTGACTTAATGGATACATCTTCAGTCATGCAGTGTAAACCTCCCTCAATCGACAATACCCACCAACCATCACCTGCCCTGTGCGAAGATAGTGGTTCGAGTGATCTTGTGTCGATAGTGGATAGGCTGTCCCAGCCATATGGATGTGGAGAACCTTCCCAAAGCATACCGTCTGCTGATTGAAGCAATACTCTGCCACCCGACATGGCACTGACCCATGACCATACTCTATCCTCCAAAAGACGTTGAGAATTTTCATTCGCTAATCTAGCGCATCTGAGTTTACCATCATCGTCTTGCCACATTAGATGTTCACGGTCAAACCAGCCAATCAGTCTGCGAACTCCACCTACGTCCAGTCTCTTAATGCCTCTTCCTTCTGCATTGAATACATGCAACTGACCTTTACGACAGGATAGCAACCAACCACCACCAGGTCTAGCTAAGATGCCACTGAAACCGCCTGTAGTTGAACGACCTTCGCCTATTTGCGACCCGTCACTAACTCTCAGAAGGTGGAAGCCGTGCCCACAAAGCACTCCGATTTTTCCTGATGCATGTGCAGCAGAATGCACCCTGAATGGTAGTGACCTTTTCCACCTCTGATTGGTTTCTTCATCCAGTAGTATGATTTCTAATCCACATGCAATTAGGATATCATTTCCAACACTGCAAGTTGTAGAGATAATATCTGGAGATTGATAAGACCTTGAAACTGACCAACTCATACGCTCGCCTCCATTATTCCCCAAGCCACCATTTGGGCTCTAGCATCATTTGTTAATTTGAACATCCTTGAACGCCCTCTTTGCTGGACCGATAAGATTCCTGCTCTATAGAGGCGATTACACATCTGCGACATCCTTGGCCTACCTATCTTAAGTCGGTCCTGCAATCTTGAATCAGAGGGTGATAATTCCCTAGTCGATGATACTTCGACTAGGACCGCTTCATTCTTCGATAAGTTCCTCAATGTATGTACATCAAGGGCGTTACTCACTCTTTGGCCGATAACCGGTCTTCGCATTCTTGCTAGCAACTCTGCCAAACTGTGGCCATCAGGGACATTCAGTGCCTCGAATAATTGCCCAAGCAAACCTTCAACATTCCCGCTTCTCACAACCTCCTCTTCAAATTCCTCGTTTGATTCAGAGTAGTCATCAACTTGGTCATCGATTAGTGGTTCATCAACAACAGTCACACTTTGTGGTGCAAGAAGTGCATTTGGTTCGTTTGCAAGCCATAGTTGGTTTGCATCTCCATCTTCAGGTTCTCTTTGTGCAGGCTTAGCCTTTGTTTTGTCAAATCTTGGTGCTAGATGCTTGTTATCTCGATTCCTAGCAGCGAGGCCACTAAACGGCCCACTCACTGGCATTGAGCTAAAGCCTGAATCCTCCATGTAAATCGTTTCAGGCTCTTCCTCTAACTTGTCCAAGTTCAAATCGAAAATCGGCATCTCTGGCTCAACCAACTCTTCGTTTAGAATTTCATCAATACTAACGATACTGCTTTCTTCTATCAAGACACTAGGAATAGGGTTTTCAATGACTGGATCAAATTTGACATCTCTAGGGTTTGCTCTCTCTTCATCAACGAGGTCTCGCATTAATCTCATGACTTTAGATGGATTCCCAGATGTATTCTCCATCACGTAATCTAATGCACCCTCTGGCATTGTCCATGAGATGTTGGCTGTTGTGGCCATCCTAGACTCACACAATTTGCGTACTTCATCTCTTTCCAACGAACCAATAATGTCTACATGGTCAAACCTGCTTACTAGATTTGTAGGCCATTGAGCCCTTTGTTCTGTAGAAAGCACGACCACCACAAGTGCGTTCATACGCTCAAATGGAGCGACTAGGGTGGATAGGACCTCTGAGAGTTTCTTTCCGTCTACATTCGCATAATCAAGTGCAATAAGGGGAAGATCTCCTTTTGATTTCTCGGTTTCTTGTACCAACCTAGAAACCATCTCAGGGGTGCTGGAGGGAACCTCAAAACCTACAAACGAAACGAAAATTTCGTGCAGTATTTGTTTGGCATGCTCAGAATCAGGAAACATGTCTAGATGTACACTCTTCTGAGTCTCTTCAGATAAACAACGCATCAATGATGAACGTCCTGTTCCACTTTCTCCAATGAGCAAAATCATCCTAGCATTTCGAGCTTTGATGAATCTAGTCCACCTTGCACTTAACTCATCTCTCCCGACGAGAAGTTCTGATCTTCCTCTCTCTAATGGCCTGGCCTGGAACGGATTATTTCTCAGACCTGGTATGCCCAAAGCTGGTGAATCTTCGCTCATGATATAACTGGGATTTACAGAGTATATGATGTTTCACTCTAATGCTAACCTTTTGGAGACTGTTAGCACACGTTAAATCAATTACGGAATTGATGTTTTTTAGTAAATTAACGCATTGTTAACAGTGCGCTAACGCGTTAAAAAAAGCGTTAATCGCCGGTTTCTTCATCAAGTGCAGACCTTTGGCTTTGGCCGGAGGCAACCACTATGCCAGTCGAAGACAGCAGGCTTTCTGGATTCTACAAATTGTCAGTATCAGAGCGAAGAGAAAAGGTTGCTCAATTATCATCTTTGTCTGCAGAGGAAGTCGAAGCCCTCGCTAGCCACGGAGAGTTGGGAGAGGTTGCTGCAGATAGAATGATAGAAAATGTGATTGGCACAATGTCCTTGCCTGTAGGAGTCGCTACGAACTTCGTAATCGATGGAAAGGCGTACCTAATCCCATTTTGCGTTGAAGAATCCAGTATTGTGGCAGCTGCTAGTAATATGGCAAAACGCTGCCTAAAAAGGGGTGGATTCAAGACAAACAATGACAACCCTGTCATGATTGCTCAAATTCAAATTTTAGAGATTGAGGACCTCGGTGCAGCAAAGGAGGCAATTCTCACCGCAAAGTATGAGTTAATGGCGATGTGTAACTCCCTACCTTCGACTATGATTAGACTAGGAGGAGGTTGCAAAGACATTGAAGTCAGACAAATTGACACTATGTCTGGACCAATGCTAGTTGTTCACCTACTAGTCGACACCAGAGACGCAATGGGGGCAAATGCGGTAAACACGATGGCTGAATTGGTTAGTGGCAAAATCGAAGAAATAACAGCAGGAAGAGTGCATCTACGCATCCTTTCGAACCTTGCAACGCATCGCTTAGCCAAAGTAACTGCAGAGTTCACTCCCGAAGAATTATCCGATGATGGCACCAGAGAAAATGGTAGCAAGATCATCAAAGGTATATTGGAAGCACACCATTTTGCAATGGCAGACCCGTACAGAGCTACAACTCACAACAAAGGCATAATGAATGCAATTAGCGCAATCGCTCTTGCTTGTGGGCAAGATTGGAGAGCTATTGAGGCAGGATGTCACGCCTGGGCATCTGTAGAAACAGGCTCCTACACATCTATGACAAGATGGGAGAGGAATGACGAAGGAAATCTAGTTGGAAACATTGAGACACCGATGGCAGTAGGAATTGTTGGTGGCGCATCCAAGGTCCATCCCGCTGCTCGTGCTAACCTTTCGATTCTTGGAGTCGAATCCGCACAAGAGCTTGCAGGAATTATGGCTGCTGCCGGCATTGCTCAGAATCTAGGCGCAATGCGTGCATTAGCTACGAGCGGAATACAAGCAGGGCACATGAAGTTGCATGCACGTAACATGGCTGTAAGTGCGGGCGCTGTAGGGGAAGAAGTAGAGCAAGTTGCAAGAATTGTAAACTCGCAATCTGGACCGGTTACACAACAATTGGTCAAAGATACTCTTGAGAAAATCCGAAACGGATAATCATTCATCTTCTGCGATGTCCAGAGTTGTTTGAACTCCACCTTCTGTATCGACTTCATCTCTGAGTGCCAACTTTCCTTCCATTCCATCAAGCATGCCTGACGAAGTAACCATCTCTCTAAACCACGCTCGAACCTTCTTTCTGTCCGTATGAGGGCATCCAAACATCTCAGAGAAGCGACGTGTAGTTGTCAATCTTCGAGTATTACCATCCCTTCTTCGCCCGATTAGACCTGCTTGAGCTAGTTCTCTAATATGGTCATAGGCTCTTTGCCCGAGTAATTCTACCAATCGTGATTGAGGCATCGGTTGGTGATATGCGATAAGCGCAGCAGCCTTCAAAAGTTTAGGGGGTAATTCAGATTTTGTCTCCCTTGGAAGATGTTCTGCGATACCTGGCTTAACTTCCATCGCCCATTTACCGCCAATCTCAACGATTTGTAATCCTCCACCTCTGCGTCTCTTGATAGTTGATTGTAAATTATTCATTGACTCGAGAATCTCTTCATCATCGTAACCTAAGTTTTCAGATAATTCTTGAACGCTGAGCGAGCGACCTGCGCTAAACAATGTTGCTTCAAGTAATGTTTCCAAAGGGATCTCAGACATGTAAACAACTCCTCACTCAACTAACCAGTCTGCTGGATTCTCCGATTCAGACTCTGCAGCAATCCTTGCCATTTCCTCTTCTTTGAGTCTTTCTTTTTCAGCTTCAAGTGCTTCTTGAGCCCTCTCAGCCAATCTTGCTGCATGGCGCATAGACTCTGTTTCAGCCTCTTTCATAGACTCATAGTCATCGGCGATTAACTTCTCACCCAATTCTGTAGCTTCTTCAAATGTGGCAGCATTAGGCCACCTATCTTCTAACATAATCGGGTCTTCAGGACCATCTTGGCTAATCCAGGCATAACCACGATGGGTCAAGAATAGACCTGAAACAAATGATGTAATCTTTGATTCAACAGCATAACCTTCTGGTATTTCCCCGAATGTTTGTAGCAATATCTTTTCCAATTCTGTTGTAACCTCAGATACTGGAACAATGGATTCACCTCTAGCAGAAGTAACCGTGCGCATGGCAGTCCAACATCTTCGGATATCGCCTTCCATGTCTTCGTTGTGCATCCTAGAGCCGACATTGTCTAGCATATTCTTCAATTCTTCAGCGTGCGCCTTGCGATTCTCTTCCTTTGCTTTGAGGATTTCAGCCTCATCACATGCGTCTTTCAATGCTGAAAGTAACTCTCCAAGAGTAGATGGGCGCCCCTCGTCACGACGCATTCTTTCACCGAAGAAACCAGGTAGGTGATTGTCTGCGATACCTTCCAGTACCGTAGTTGTGAAAATGAATTCCTCATCATCATACTCGGATTCCCATCCGAAATCGATGAAATCCTCTTCATCATCTACATCTAATGCGATTACTCTGTCAAATAGAGTTGAAGCCTGTTGAGTCAATACTTCCCAAGACATTCTGATTAATCGGCCGCACGCTGGTAAATCGAGACCAGATGCTTCTTTCCTAACTCGCTGAGTGAATAATTTCAGGAATGCTGAGAGGTCAATATTCCAGGGGTCCATGCCTTCTTCCTTTACTAGCGAGAGAACAAGTGCAACGGACCTATCGAAAGGATCGCTCAAAACTTGATGTTCTGCACTGTCTTCCTGAGCGATTCTCATAATCCTGTCAGCATAGCGTTCTGCTTCACTAACATCCTCGTCTTGACTCATCAGTTGGTCAAGAATATCCTGACGCAAAAACCAATCGTCAAGGGCTGATTGTTGCAAAATCAAACCTCCTTTTCTGATTCGGTTTCAATTTCGGTTTCTTCTTCATCATTAGCGAGTAATTCAGAGACTATTTTCTGCCTCTCCTCAATCTCTTCCGACATGTCTTCTGCCCTTTCAGACAGGGCTAGGAAGCCTGTTGGCTCCGTCTCTGACTCTTCTGACTCCATGTGCTTTAGTAAACCACCAAGGCTCTTAGGAGCCGGTAGGGCATCGGGAACCTCAGGCATTTCTTCAGCGATAATTCTAGCTTCTTCAATTCTAGAATGGTTCTTTTCAGCAGCGTTGCTCGCTTCCTTTTCAGCT
Organism: Candidatus Poseidoniaceae archaeon; assembly: GCA_049606035.1. Lineage (GTDB taxonomy): Archaea > Thermoplasmatota > Poseidoniia > Poseidoniales > Poseidoniaceae > MGIIa-K1. The sequence goes on from JBMYVD010000038.1 coordinate 8,165, forward strand.
TCAGCCCCTAATTCGATTGCTCTTTCTCTATCGAAGTCTACAATTCTTCGGGAACATCCATCTCCACCATGTGTAATTCCAATGTGGTGGTCTGCAAGTTCAAGAGAAACCTTGCGCAATGTTACCATGATGAACTGCGCCGCTTCACTTCTGTTCCTACATTCGGTAGCAATCAGTTTCGAGTTTGGAACGTCGAGGTTTTGGTCGACCTCATCAAAGTAGTAGAATGGACTTGGATCATGGTCCTGTATTGCGAAGATAAGGGAAAGTGAAGCCATTGACTTTTCTCCACCCGATAGTCCTTGAAGTCTAGATTTGTTCGACTTACCTCTAGGTTGAGCCCACATGTCTAATCCGCCCTTGAACGGCTCGTCTGGATTCTCTAGGAATAATTCGCCACGACCGCCATTGGAAAGGCGGTTGTATACGATTTTGAAATTCTCGTTAACTTCTTTCAAAGTGGACAGGAGGCGAGTCTTTCTTTGACTCTCCAACTTATCTGTAATATCGATAAGTTGCTTTCTCCTATGTTGTAGAGTCTTGAAATCGTCTTTCATTTCATCTAGTCGTGCCTTACAAGCATCGTATTGCTCGATTGCTAGCATATTAAAGTCGCCAAACTTGTCAAGTTTTCTTCGCAATGTATTGACGGCTTTTTGTGCATCTCCAACGTTTGGTAAGTCTGCATTTTCTTCTGCAACAGGTATCGATTCAGCAGCCATTTCGACCAACAGGTCTGCTAGGCTCTGTTCCCTTACTGCCAGACTGTTTGCGATATCTTCTGCCATAGAGCGGCAATTGATCGCAGAGGTCGCCTTTTGGTTTGCATTAGCTTTGACTTCCGCTCTTTCTTCGACCAACTCTTTTCTTTCATTGTCGAGTTCTTCATGTTCTTCAAGAAGTGATGCACGCTCTTCTTCCTTTTCTTTCAGAAGAATAGTTTCTTTTTCTATAGAGGACTTCCACTCTCTGACTGATTTTTCTCTTCCAGCCATGTCTGCTTGAATTTCATCTGCTCTAGATGTCAAAGAATCAAGTCTGTCGGCGAGTAAATCACCCTTTTCTTGGCCGCTGTCAAGGGTGACTTGAGCCATATTTGCTGCACCTTCTGCCTCCATTCGCATCGATTGTGCTTCCAGCAGCCTCTGTCTGATTCCATCGGGGCTAGCATTACTGACGTCAGTTTCGGCTTTTTCTCTGTCAGATTCTGCCTGAAGCAACTTTGATTTTGCATTTTCAAGCATCTGCACCTTCCCGACATGGTCCGATTCTAGGTTGGAAAGCCTTCTTTGTAATTCGCTGGCAGCACCTTTTGCCTTGGTCAATTCTTTGGAGGCAATGTCAATTTCAGCCTTCAGTGTCCCTAATTTAATGGAACGGTCATCCTCTGCAAGAGAGTTAATCTTGCCTCGAATTTCATTTTGTTGTGTCCTTGCTTGATTCAATGCTGATGAAACAGTTTCAGCCATTACAGACAAGCGTTGTACCTCGCCAACAAGTTTCTCAACTTCGCTTGCACCGTGGATTTTACCACCGAAGCCAGTCTTCATTCTCTGCTTACTTCCACCAACCATAGCACCGCCTGGTTCGGTAATCTCGCCACCTAGAGTAACAAGTCTTACTCCACCCATAAGTCTGCGAGCAGTTCCGATGTTGTCCACAACTAGAGTATTCCTTAATGCATAGGCAACAGCAGTCGCAATCCTTGGGTCATAATCTAGTAACTCATGTGCAAAACCGAGCACTCCTGGCTTGTTTGCAGACATAGCAGCCTTTCCAGAGGGGCGATTAGCTTGCATTTTGTTGAGTGGAAGGAAGGTAGCCCTACCCAGTCGCTTGCTTTTCAGGAGAGCCATTGCCTCGGCTGCCATTTGGTCATTTTCAACAACAACCGAATTCATCCCACCGCCTACTGCAGTTGCTAAAGCGTCTGCGTGAGCAGGGTCTTTTGGAGCACATAGCTCAGAAATTGTACCTATGATTCCTCTGAGTTCGCCTCTATCTCTTGCAGCCATAACCGCCGCAGCGCCCGGAGCCATTCCGTTGCTTCCAGACCGCTTGTCTAATTCAGTGCGGGCTGCTGAAAGTTTTCGCTCAGCTTCCTGTAGGCGGTTGTTAACCGCTGTCGCATTCTCGATGAGTTTCTTTTCTGCCGATTGAGCCTTGCGCAAATCCTCTGCTAATGCAGTTCTATCAGTATCTGGATCTGATTCTCCAAGTTCCTCAACCTGCAACTGCAAGTCATCATAAGCAAGCCTTGCATCTTCAACTGATTCTTCGGCTGCGGATAATTGTTCAGCAACTAGGTCTGCTTGGTTTGCAACCTTTTCAACGTCGATTTTCGCTAAATTGACAGATTCTCTGCACGATTCAAGACGAGAATTCGCATCAGATAGCGCTGTTGAAAGCGCTGCATTTGCAGCACCTGAATTTTCGAGTGACTCACGAATTTCTTTTTCGATAGCCTCGGTTTCCGCAAATGCCTTCTTACTAGTTGCCAGTGCTTCTTTTGCTGCAATTAGGCTCGATTCGTGTTCTGCAAGGTCGGACTTGGCCGCAGTAATCATCTCTTCGAGTTCTTCGAGTTGCTCTTTCGCTTCAATATCTGCTGACTCCGCTTCTTCTATGTGGTCATGCTTCAAAGCTAGAGAGACCTGTAATTCTCCTATTTGTTTGTTGAGTCCACTCTTATCCCCGCCCATAGCCTCAGAGATTTGTGCTTGAAGTTCACCAATTCTATCATCGAGTTCTAGAAGTACGATTTCTGCAGCTTTTACTTGTGATTCTAATTCTGCTGCTTCACCGAGATATCGGTTTCTTTCATCTGCGTGATGTGCTATTTCCGCCTTTGCGGTATGATGGCGAGATTGTTGCAAGATAACATGGGCTGCATCAAACTCTTCCTTCGTCTCCCTAGCCCTCTCAGCGACAGCCTTCTCCTTCTCCAATTTCTTCAATTGGTCTTTTTGCTCGGATTCAACTAGTGAAATCCTCTCGATGTAATCTTCAACTTGGCCTTTCTGGCGTTCTGCTTTACGGATTTCATCGTCATAAGATGTGACTCCTGCAACGGAATCCAAAACTTTCCTGCGCTCCATCGAAGTCATGCTAGACAGTCTTGTCACGTCTCCTTGCAGAACGATGTTGTATCCATCAGGCCTTGCATTTGCCTGACCTAGTATTCTGTGGAATGCTTTCTGATTACTTTCCTCCCCGTTCAGAAGATAAGTTGAAACTGTATTATCCGATTTGGTTAGCCTGACTTCCCTAGTCATTCTAACTTCGTCTGAATCGAGAGGGAGCCTTCTCCGGCCGTTTGTTAGTGTAGGGTTAGCGAAAACCAAAGTGACTTTGGCATTTCTTGCAGGGCGATTGGATTTTCCACCATTGAAAATTAGATCTTTTGAGTTTTGAGCACGCAGTACCTTTGCTGAACGTGCACCTAAGACGAATTGTATCGCATCCCCACAATTGGATTTGCCAGAACCATTAGGCCCAGTGATTGCTGTAAATCCACGGTCGAATGGGATTACTGCTTCTCCCTTGAAGGATTTAAAATTCTCAACTTCGAGTGACTTTAGAAACATCCCTTTCCCTCATAATCAAGGTACTGAAACCTTGACGTTAAATCCCAAAGGAGACGAGGGGGGTTTTGAAGGTTACGAGTCTCGCGCTCGCGAGAGGCCCATTCTTGGATAGTGTAAAAATAGCCGTAGTGGTGCATTCAGGAGAAAACTCCACTGTAGGAACAACCAGCACATCCCTCTCCATTACACAAGTGACATGTTCGCCCTGCACTCATTGCAAAACTATCTCGCATTCCACCCTCGAAGGCATCTTCGTAAACAGCCAATCCTTGATGGCCCCACAATTCACCCACAGTCTTGTATTTCGCAATACCTTTGCTCTTTCCAGCCTTGGAAAGAGAACCCAAGTTACCGCCCTGCTTGTATGCAAGGTCCAATTCTTGATGAGAATAATTTCTATCTTTTTTCCTCTTCTTTTCTTTCTCAAACTGAATTTTGTACTTTGGACCTCGAATTAAGAAAATTCCAGCCGCAAACAGGCCAATTTGGACTGCAATGCCCGGTGCAGGGAAAGGCAATAGGGAGGCGAGGTCCTCAGACGAGGTTCCCGGTAATTGATCGAACCTATCAGCAAGAGCAATTCCACAAAGAATTACACCTGATACAATCGCCATCTTCCGAATGCGAATTGCCCAACGTCCTTTTCTTGGCCACCTCATGAAGGATGCCAAAAAAATGAGTATTCCTTCTCCAAGAAGAAGAAGGTCTGGAGCATCCCAAACACCAGGATTAGTGACACAGGCATTCGCCTCGCCTGCATCCAAATCCTTCTGAATATCATCAGCATTACAACCTGGGTCTGCCGCCCTTGCCAAAATTAATTTTTGAGGAGGGTCGAGATTCATCAACGCCCCGAGTTCGACATTTGCGACTGAAACAGAAATTAGAACCAAGCCGACCAATGCAGCCAACTTCTTCTTCAGTCCCATGTTGGAGGGCTAGAAGACAAGTGCCTTATTGATGTCGCACATATCTATGGGTCACATTTGAATGTGTAAGTCTCCACGGCTAGTCGAAGACAATGTCTCGCATCGTGGTCATCGGTAGCGGCATAGCGGGGCTATTTGCTGCACTACGCTTGGATAAAGCTGGGCATGATGTTGTCATCATTACAAAGCAGAGACCAAAAGACTCCTCCACCAATTGGGCACAAGGTGGAATCGCAGGTATTCTCGACAAAACAGATGGAGAAGGAAAGGATGCTCATATTTCGGATACCTTAGCAGCAGGTGATGGTTTGTGCGACGAAACTGTAGTCCGGTTGGTCGTTGAAGAAGCCGGTGACAGAATCAGAGACCTTCTAAACGCCGGAGTACAATTCGAAAAAGACGGAGATGATTTTCACTTTGTAAAAGAGGGAGGGCATACTGCTCGCAGAATTTTACACGCAAAGGATGCCACCGGAGCCGAAATTGAGAGGGCTCTAACAGAAGCGGTTTCAAAGAGTGACAAAATTACCATGAGACCACATACATTAGGGGTAGACCTAATCCAAAGACAGCATGGAGTCCCTAGTAAAGGAATCAAGGGAATATGGTGCCTCTGCCTTGATAGTGGTGAAATGGAAGCAATATCTGCTGATGCAGTATTGATTGCTACTGGAGGATGCGGCCAACTATGGGAGAGAACCACGAACCCATCAGTTGCTACTGGAGACGGTTTAGCGATGGCGGTAAGAGCAGGTGCATCAAGTAAGGACATGGCATTCTTTCAATTCCATCCAACAGCTCTAATGAGTGATAACAAGAAACCATTTTTGATCACTGAAGCACTTAGAGGAGAGGGTGGAGTTCTATTAGACTCGAAGGGACTTAAAAAATATAGAAACAGTAACTTAGAACCAGAAAAGTTATCCTTTACCCTTGAATTCTCAAAGGATGGTAGCCTTGCAACTAGAGATGTTGTAGCGAGAGCGTGCGACCAAAAGATGAAAATTACAGGCGAAGATAATGTCTGGCTCGTAACAGACCATCTAGACACACAAAGCCTACACGACCACTTTCCTACCATTGAAGGGCGATTGAATAAACTCGGACTATCACTAGGTCGAGACCCATTACCAGTGGCACCAGCAGCGCACTATATGGTAGGGGGATTGAAAGTAGACATCGATGGCAGAGTACTGATGGAAAATGGAGAAGCCATGCCAGGATTATACGGAATTGGAGAAGTTGCCTGCACTGGCATGCATGGAGCAAATAGACTAGCGTCAAACAGCCTACTGGAAGCTGTTGTTTTCGCAAATAAAGCCTCTGAACATTTCATCAAAAATCCAATTGATAATTTTGAAGACGTCCCAGAATGGCGTGCAGAAGGAATGCTAGAACTCGAGGAGCATGCACCACTAATCCGTGACTTAGAAACCCTAAGAAAAACCATGACTGATGACGTGGGAATCGTTAGGAGTTTTAGCAGGCTTGAGAGAGCAAATAGGATGCTGAATCTGCTTTCTGAAGAAGTTGATTTGATCTGGCGAAAAAGTCTTCCAACCCGTGAACTGGTAGAATTGAGAAACCTCATTCTCGTTGCCAATCTGATTACTGATGATGCATTGTCAAGAAACGAAAATAGAGGATTGCATTGGAACAAAGACCTCATCTGAGGGCTTTGATTTGAGAAAGCAGCATTGAATTTAGAGGAGTTGGCACTCCCAAACTTTCTCCGCGTGAAACAACCTGTCCACACAGTGCATCGATTTCGGTCTCTCTTCCCGCTTTGACATCCGCTAGCATCGAACACTCATTTTCCGCAGTTGATTGTAACACAGAGTGTAATTCCTGGAGCAATTCTTGGTCATCAGGGAGATTAATTCCCAGATTTCTTGCTACACCTGCTGCCTCCAACATTGTAGACTCGGATTGTGATAACAAAGGTTCATGGCTTAATTCTCCATTCTTGACACCACATATTGCTGCAATCGGATTGATTGCGACATTAATCAGTAACTTTCTCCAAATTATTGATGACACATCTTCATTGTACTCAGCATTTAGAGATTGAAGTGTATTTGCAAAGT
>JBMYVD010000039.1:0-14426 GCA_049606035.1 Candidatus Poseidoniaceae archaeon
CGAATCGGACGAAGAGGAGTAGATGAATCAGATCCTAACCTGAAGATACTCCCCTGAAATTCTGGTTTCATATATTGGAAGATCTTTCTTCTTGGACATCTTGCCCACTAGCCTACCATATGGAGGGAAAAGTGGGAATGGTGACCATTCGACAAGGCTCCCATCACTAAGGTTGTGTGTTGTCTGGTGTAGTGGGCATCTAACACAGTCGTCAGAAATCTTCCCACCCCAGGCCAAAGGCCATCGCATGTGTCTGCAGAGTGCTTCTGTAGCAAAATAAGAGTCATCGGTTTGGCCGATAAGTACCATTTTCTTGGCGACCGTACGCATTTTCTTCTTACCCGGTTTGAGTTTGGATTGTTTGATTGCTACGTGCCAAGTCATGCTATCACTCACGCTAAAATTTGAGACATTCCACCATCGAGGTGCATTACCTGTCCTGTGAAGTTGTCTGGAGCACCGGTCAGAAGCCAATGGATGCTAGTTGCAATCTCTTCTGCTTCGTTTATCCTCTTCAGTGGGATCATATTTGCTGATGCTTCCCTCATTGCATCAGAGCGAAGGATGGTTGCTGCAAGTCTGGTATCTGTTAGTCCAGGTGCAACGGCGTTGACCCTGATTCCCCTCTTTGCATATGTTGCCGCAGCAGAGCGAACCATTGACTCGACTCCACCTTTTGCCGCTGCAATCGCTTCATGGTTTACCAAACCAAGGCTACCTGCAACACTTGAGGTGAAGACCATTCTACCTCCACCCATTTTCAGCATGGCTTTTCCACACATGGAAAGAGTGAGGAAAGCACTGGATAGATTGGTTGTAATTACTTCATTGAACGCATCAAGAGCGAGTGCGTGTGGAGGTCTAATCGAGATTGAACCCACTAGATGTGCCACACCAGAAATTTTGCCATCACCTTGCTGTGAGGCGATTTCAATCGCTGCAGAAACCGATTCTTTGTCGAGGGCATCTCCAACAACAACCTGTGCACCTAGTGATTTCAGTTCTTCGACTCTTGATTCATCACGAGCGAGACAAGTTACTGCTGAGCCCTGTTCAAGGAGTTTTTTTGCCGTAACGATAGCAATGTCACTACTACCTCCAACAATTAGGTACGAAGTCATAATGTTACGTTTCTGTGTTAATATTTATACTACTGTTCCAATGCAATTCTGCCCATTACCTTACAAACAGTGTTTCATAAATGATGATATTCAAAATGCATAACAACTGGTGAGGTTTTCTGCTTGAACATTGGTGTTTTGGATAGAGTTCTACGCTTGTCCGCCGGGCTTGGCGTAGTTCTTTTCGACTACATTTCTAACTCTGCATGGGAGATTGTTTTCCTCGTTTTTGGAGTGTGGAGTGTGACCACATCGGTGTTTGGTTGGTGTCCATTTTACAGAGTATTTGGAGTCAATACATGCCCGGCTTCTTTCCAACTCAAACATGAAGGAAAAATAGAATCTTGACCTTAGATTTCTTCTTCGAGAATTTCGTCTGTCTTTGCTATGAACGAAATCGAATCTGGATTCTCAACCGCTACAATGCCACGGATGTTGTGAATATCACGTAATTCATCGGTAGGGGGAGCGACCTTAATTCTTGACTCGTGAATCTGGATAGAACTTCCTGGAGATGCTTCCACACCTCCCTCCGGTAACCAAAGTCCTACTGCTCCAATTTCTGAATGATGAGACACAAGTAGGACTCTCCCGTTATCATCCTCATCAATTCTAACAATTGTCAATTCAGAACCATGCGGAATCAGTTTCGATGCTGGCTGCCACTCTTTCCAAGTCTCATCCAGTGGCTTGGATAACTCCTCTGCCTTCTGGTCGATTTCAGAGATTTGTGATTCAAAATCCTTTGATGCTTCTTCTGCAATATCGTTGACTTTGTCGATGTATTGTCTAAGTCCTTCATACTGCATTTGTTCTTTATTTGTCATCGCGGTATTTGCCAATAACAGCATTTCAGCTAACATGTCCATTCTATCGGATGTCCCAGTTTCAATAGCACATTCCATCGCTTCATCCAAAACCTCAATCGCCAGTCCTGGGCAGTCTATTGCCAGTAGAGAATTTCCGATAGCAGATAGGTTTGCAATCGCTTCGATTTTGTCTTCGATTACGATTGCATTAGCAGATATCATGTGGGCCTCTGACAACTCAGAATTACCTTCGATATGCCTAGCAATTCCTGCAAGCATTAGGTGAGGAAGTCTGTTCGCTGAACCGGTCTGTGCTTGCCTGTCCGCAGTCTCGAATAACATTGCAGCCCGATTCCAATTCTTGGCTGCTAGAGCCAGCAAACCAAGTTGGTGCATCGCTCGCATTTCGGCTCCCGTATCGTCGATTAAAGTAGCAAGAGAGAGGGCTCTGGAAAGGTGGAGTTTTGAGAGTTTGAGATTTCCAGACATTTTCGATAACATACCAAGAGCTGATTCCATTCGATACAAACTTCCAGACATCGCTCTGTGAGCTAACTCAGCTAATTCTTCACCCAGTGGCGCTAGGCCAAGGCCGGTCACTTCGAGAATCTCACTTTGCAACTCTATCGAGGATTCATACGCCTGCTTCAAATCTTCAGAACTTCCATCTGTTAGCATTGAGGATAGGTGCTCATCCAACTTCGCTACTGGAGCACATATTTCAGGAAGTGAGCCCAATTTATTCATGATTGATTTCTTAACCTTCTCGCCTCTTATTGAGCGAATCAAGCCTGATATTAGTTTGGCTTCATCGACCACTACAACCTCTTCACTCTCTTCTGCTAGGGCGACTTTTGAAGACAGAAGCGAATCTACCATCCAAGTCAATTTGGCTTGGACATCATACTGTCCCGCTCTACTGATCGCATAACGCATTTCTGCTGCTCTAACTCTTCGAGATAAACTGCGCATTCGTGTTCTTTGACTTGCATTTCCAGAATCAGCCAATCTCTGCAAAAAGGTTGATGGCGGACATGTCTCAAAATTTAGATTGGCTTTTTCTCCAGTAGTTGTCATTTTGTAATCGTCAGAAACGAGAGTAACTTTGTGACCTTCATGTGCTAATCTAGAGCCCAAAATCATCAGTGATAAATCAACATCTTGTGGGGAGGCTTTCTCTCCAATATGTTGTGCTAATGCTCTTACTTCAGCCTCATCTACGGCTACGGTAACCAAGATCTCCCGGAATTCATCCAACAAGTTCGGCTGACCTTTCCATCTTTGAAATCTAACGTTTTTGATTTCGCCATGAACTCCTGGGGTGACATAAATTGCGGAGTCGTCATTTTTCAGGATGTTTTTCAAATCCTTCAAGAAGCCATTTGGCGCCATTGAACCAACGTGAATAAAGCAGTTTGAATCAACCACCCAAACCTCTGCCATGACTTCGCTTTGTAAAGGACGTAATTTGACTTAACGCCTTTATTGAATGGTCACTCCTGGACATTTGAATCATTGAGATATTTTCTATCGAACCAAATTGGACCACCGGGTGGAATCGCAGAAACCATTCCCAGAATTGCAAGATTGGAACTCATCCTACCCTTGTGCTGCTCCCACCATACTAAAGCGCAATACAAGACGAATAGGAAACCGTGGATTGGACCGATGATTTTCACTAGGATTTCATTGCCTCCGATATACTTCAATGGCATAGCGATGAAGAATAGCGATATTGTCGAAATAGTCTCTAAGATTCCGGATACTCTGAACAGACTCAAACTCATGCCTCCACCATTGGCCTTGACGAGCCGCATGATGGACATAATTGTTCGTCACTGTCCTTGTAATCGTGCTTACAAGCCGGGCAAGTGGATGATAAGACCATCTTACCCATAGTCTCAACAGATTCCCCTTGCAGAGAGATGTATCCACTGTTGATATTTCCGACAGTATATCTTCCTGCTCCACCCAGTCTTACCAGCAAATCTGGCGGAAGGGTTACCGTTCCGGTTTCATCGATAATGAGTTCTCTATCCTTAGTCAGATTCTCGACGTCGATAGATTCTCCATGTTCTGCAACGAATCTTCCGTCTCTGAGTTCGAGCGAACGGTTTGCAAACGCAGCTACTTCCTTGGAGTGAGTAACGATTAGGAATGATACTCCATCATTTTCGTGTAATTCCTTGAATAATGCAAGAACTTCTCTGCTCGTTACAGGGTCAAGCGCACCTGTAGGTTCGTCTGCAAGAATTAATCGTGGCTGTGTAATTAGCGCTCTTGCGATTGCGACACGTTGCTGTTCACCACCACTGAGCATTGCTGGCATAGCACGAATCCTGTGTGCCATTCCCAATTTTTCTAACATCGCATCTGCATACTTCAACGCCTTTTTCGATGAAACACCTTGATGTCTCAAAGGTTGAGCGACATTGTCTCTTGCATTGAGGTCGGGTAACAAGTTGCCCTCCTGGAAGATGAAAGAAACCGTCTTTTGTCGCAATTGAACGAGTTCTTGACCGGTCAATCTTGTCATGTTCTTTCCAGCCAAACTGACCGAGCCAGCGCTTGGTTTCATCAACCCACCAAGGCACTTCATCAGAGTAGATTTTCCTGAACCTGAAGGCCCGACTACCGCAATTGCTTCTCCGGCTTTCATATCGATGTGAAGTCCACGCAGTGCAACGACGTTACCATCTTCTGCTTTTGACTCGTAAACATGATACAAACCATCAGCGTACAAAATTGTCTCATCCATCCTTACTCCCCCTTCAGTACGCTAGCAAGGTCAGACTTGAGCGCCTTTCTTGTTGTTACTAGTAGGGCTACTACCACCGCGGCAAAGACAGCAAGAGAAACCAGAACTATCTGCGTCCAAGGATAAACCAGTGTTCTTTCAATTACCGTACTTGAGCCACCGAATATTTGGAATATGAACCCAAAGATATCGAAGAATCCATTGAATGACAGAGCAAGTGCTACTCCTAATACAACTCCAAGAGCCATCGATACTACAACAATTGACAAAATCTCAAACAGAACAAGTCTGATGATTTGGTTAGGTGAAGCTCCTATCGCTTGAAGCACCGCTAACTCCTTTTGTCTTTGATTCAGTACCAAAGACAGGAATACGAAACTGGATGCAACCGCAGCAACGCTAGCAACTACGAATTGCAGAGATAGGAGACCCGGAGTTCCGAAGATTAGGCCACCATTCCTCTCTACTTCCTTGTGCTTACTTGACCAATCCATGGTCTCAGAGACCCTTGAATCCGCCTCAAGTTGTGAGGCTAGTGATTCCAAATCATCCCCTTCAACCCCATCCACTCTGACGATCCAAGTTGTTGAGGTGTAGTTGTCTGCTGCCTCATTTCCTACAAGAGACCTCCACTTTCCTTCACCAATGATTAGTGTGGACTCTACAACTGATGAGTCAATTCCTGGGAAGTATTCGTGAACACCCATGTAGTACATTTCTGTACTGTATTTCGTGATTTCCAATGTAACCTGTGTATCTGCTAGGAACAAAGGTGCTGCTAACGGAGGAGGGGTAGGGGATACACCGTTGACACAAGAAGTGTCATCGCTGTTTGAGCCATCTGGGCACGTTGTATTGGACAGGACTGCCTTGGATAGGTCTGCCAATCCGAAAAGACCGTTTAGATTAGCATCGGTTAGGTCTACGTTTTCCATGAAAATTCCATCATCATTGAAATCGACAATAATGGTATTCTCTAGGTTAGCCCCTGTCAAATCTGCACCTGATAAATCGGTGCCAAACAACAGTGACTCGCTGAGGTTGACGTTGGTCAAATCAGAACCGGATAGATTTGTTTCAGACAAGTCAACACGACCAAGGTTTCTTTCATTCAAGTCTTGATTCTGGATGTTTAATCCTGACCAATCTCCTTCCATTAATTCTGAGTATGCAACATACAGGGCAAATGGGTCAGGCTGGTCAGTACCGCCTGAACTGAAGTTAAACTCCAGTTTCTCCCAAACCAGCGTTACATCTCTTGATTTTTCATCCGACCTCTCAAGTAACTCATCATCGAGACGATTCTCGTCGCCTCCTCTTTCTGAACCAGGTAGGTCTAGTGAATATGCTGCATCTGTGCCGGCTGAGAATCCTCCACTTTGATAGGCATCTATTGCCTCTGAAATGTCTTCACCTGGAAGCGCTTGTTCACTCCATTTGAGAACACCATCAGCGCTCTCTAAGAGGACATAAGTCTGCAGACTTTCTCCACCCAACTCATCACTCAAAGCGAGTTGAGGCACACTGGTCGCTAGTGGAGTTACTCCCGAATCTGCATATTCTTTGATGATGCTGATTACTTCAGATTCGTTTACATTTGCCTCCATCTGAATCTGTAAATCCGAACCCACAGTGGCGTCAACTGTCTTTTCATCGACAATTGTACCCGTATATCCTTGAACTGCTGCAAGAGTAACGATTGAAAGTGTTAGTAGCATAATTACTGCTAATCTGTTTACCGATTCTGCGGAACCAGAGCCTTTCAATCCTCTCTTTACGTCCTTCAATAGCGGAGTTCTTCCAAAGATAAGTTGCATGATTTGAGGGCCCTTTGCTCCAATCCTTCCTAGGAGTAAAGCTCCACCGATCCAAAGAGCAAACGGTCCAAAGATTCCAATCAATCCCTCGACGAAAAAGTTCGAGACAATGCCATCTTCGCTTCCATTCATCTCAAGCCATGTGTCGATTACTGCAAGCATTCCGAATAGGAATGCTGTCCAGTGTAACCAGCGCTTTGGTTCTGATTTCTTTGCAGTCTTTTTCACACCCTCTTCAATTTCGAGTTCGATGAAGTCTCTTGCTCTGCTGCGGCCAAATAGAACTGCTAGACCGAGAGTGGTAACGGCTGTGAACAGTGTCGAAGCAATTCCAAGAGTTGGATTGACATCGAAATCACCGGTTCTAAACTCCATAAATCCAACCGCTGATAGAACGAGTGGAACAGCCAACAACGCTAGGATATATCCTACCAGCCATGCTACTGAAGCCATTACGAATAACTCGAGTAATACCATTCCCTGAAGCGTCTTTCCATCTGCACCTATCACTCGATGGATACTCACTTCTCTGCGCCGTTGTTCAAGTGATAGCACCAGACCATAAATCAATACAGCAATCGAAAGGAATACGATTGGTATCATGATAATGTAATCGAAAATTTGGATTAACCCAAGGAAGATATTGAGGAAAGTGATGGTTCCACTTACGATGTCAGTGTAATACAGGTCGATACCTTCATCGGTGTAATTTTGGGCTTGCACTCTAGTACCTAGGTCTTCTAACCATTCTTCAGCATCAGCGGTTGAGCTAGTTGGTAATTGACCTCTATCGATGGTAACTCCTAGATACATATGGTCGTAAAACATCAAGGTTCCACGCTGTGATTCTTCAAGAACTTCCAAAGTGGTGAAAAGCGGGTTGAATGGAAGAGTAGGATTTCCAAAATCCCAAGGCTCGTAAATTCCGACGACCGTGAGATCTTCCACGGTCATCCACATTCTACAGTAGATCATTTCGTTGTTCTCAGGAGTAATTTCACCATCGCAGTTCTCATCTGTAATTGAGCCTTCAACTAAAGTCGATTCATCTACAACATATGCAAATGTGAGACTGTCCAATTTGTCTCCAACACTAGCTTTAGCTTGGCTAGCGATTGTTGATGGTAGGATTATTCCTCTATCCCTTGTCATATTTTCAGCACTTGGCCATTCTCCAAGTCCGGGGATGATGTTCTCACCCAAACGCTTGGCTAATTCTCCATCAAAGGCGCCATTATCCAAGAAACGAATCGCTCGCATGTCAGAAATCGGTGGACCATTAGCATCCGCCTCAGGATATGCGAACGTCACGTTAGACCAGTAAGGGTTTGAGGTGGATGAAATTTCACGCATCTCAAGAGGCTGTGCTACAACGAATTCACGGTTGAAGAAGCCTCCGCTGTGTATTCCTTGCCGCCCAAGTACGAGTGTACAATCATTGAACTCTGAGAACTCTTCGAGCAATTCATCACATACCTCTCTCATTACTGTTGTATTGTTCGACCAGCCTGATGCATTCTCAACTGGGGTTCGACCATACTCAATTTTGGCATCGAATGGCTCTGACTTCAATGACTCCTCAAAGAATAACTGAGACAGACCAACTCCATACGCAAGAACGGTTGTGATTACTAGGGACGAAAGGAAGACACCAGTAATTACTGCAAGACCTCTTTCTTTACCTCTCCATGCACCTTGTGCTGCAAGACGTAGCCTGCTTGGTAATTCCATTACTTTGTTCTGGAATTTCGCTAACTTTGAACGGTTTATGTCAAAGTCTGAGTCATCTAGGTCGATGTCTATACTGGTCATTCTTCCTCACCGTCCTCGTCAAGGCCCCATGCTGAACGTATGTCGGATGCTTCGGTTTTCCCGTCTTTCAATAGAAGCATTCTGTCTGCGTTAGATGCTAAGTCCGGGTCGTGGGTAACCATTAGAATTGAAATTGGCTTTTCTTCATCATGGCACAGTTCCTTGAACAGAGCAAGCACTTCCTTACCGCTTGCAATATCCAAATTTCCAGTTGGCTCATCCGCTAGAAGAATTGGTCGATTACCGGCAATTGCTCGAGCGATTGCAACTCTTTGCTGCTGACCACCAGATAATTGGTCAGGAATGTGATGCATTCTGTCACCAAGACCGACCCTTTCAAGTGAATTAATCGCAGCTTTCTCTGCATCGCTAGCAGACATTCCTGATAGTTCTAAGGCCATTGCAACATTGTCTACTGCGCTTAGATTGTCGAGTAAGTGAAAGTCTTGGAAGATCCAGCCGACTAATTCTCTCCTAACATCTACGACACTAGATGGACCCTTGAGTCCGTATGTTCGCTCATTGAGAGTGATGCTACCACCATCACCTGCTAAAAGTCCGCCAATGATATTCAGCAATGTGGATTTACCGCAGCCCGATGGCCCCATCAAAGCGACCATTTCGCCCCTTTCGATCTCCATTTCTACCCCTTTCAGGACTTGGAGTTTGTTCGATCCAGAACCAAATGACTTCGTAAGACCGGTTATGGTTAGCATGATACCACTCACTATAAAGCAGCATCATAAAGTTCTGATATATCAACTACTGTTTGATATGAATCCTAAGGATTTCTTCACTTTTTGCCAAAAGTCATTCTCCTCAGCCAGTGGATAACTCCACCGTTAGAGAAAATACCGTTGCGGTATTGCTGCTTTTCCATGACATCTTCAATCCAGGTTTCGAGTTCGTTGTCCATGTTTCTCCCTCAGTTTACTTTTGGAACCGGCCCTATAATGCGTTTTGGGTGTTATGTTTAAACTAAGTGTTACGGAAAACACCTCGTAAATAGGCGTTAAATTAAGCAGATAATTGCTCTATTCGCTTGCCCATGACCCTCTTCCACAGAGGAGGGAAAATTGCTAACCAAAAGCAGACGTAGTACCCGCTAGGTAGCTGCGGAGAATCTTCGTACGCCTGCAGATCCCACATTGGCGTACTTGCTTTCAAGTGGTGTGCTGGGTGTAGTGGGAGTTCGAGTAATGTCCATCTTGACCAGACGCCTCTATGTTCCCATGAATGGTATTGTGTATGCCTCTCTCCAACCTCTCGCCTCAATCCATAATGCTGCATGTAATTGACATACTCTAGAAGGATAATTGCAAGAACAGCCTGAATCAAAAAGGCATAAAACACCGCCGAAGAAAGTAAGAATAGACCTGCTAGGAAGAAGCCCTGGAGAACGGTGCTGTGTAGAATTGGATTCTTCAATCCGGTTTTTCCCTTTTCGGAATGTGTCTTCCATGCTGATTTGTACTGCTTTGGAATGGTCATCACGATTTGAGTCCAAAGGCCTCTACCGGCTGGGGAGGAAGCGGGGTCTAATTCAGTAGCATAGTTTCTGTGATGACCATGGTTGTGTTCTGTAGTGAAATGAGAATACAGTACCATGAACATGTTCAACCTTGCAACTCTCCAAATGAGGGATCCTTTCTTTCTGTGCCCTGATTCATGCGCATTGATTATTCCCGAAATTCCCCCCACTATGCCAACAGATAGACCTCCAAGGATTACTGGAATGGTGAACCCATCTGAGTTTGCTCTCCACAACAATACTGCTATGCATGCATAGAAGAAAAGGGCATGAGAGTATAACAAGCCGTTCCATGCTCGTGTTGAAACCTCTCCACGAACCGGCGCTCTTTCAGGAGCAAAATAGTCGATGAAAGGGCAAATTCCTAGCGCGTAAACGAACCCTGAGAAAGCCCAGTATCCACCTTGATATATTCCAGCGATGGTAATTATCGGCAAGATGAAACCCAGCAAATGAGGAATCCACGACTCCTCTGCTTCTTGCATGCAACAAGCCAAGCACTCATACATCATAAGCGTGGGTTTGAAATCAGCAATACACGTCGGCCACACGATGGACCCATTGCTCAAGGCCAAGTTGCAAAAGCAACGCTATCACATCGTTGGTGAACATGGCGGAGTGAAGGTTTGTCACTGGACAAAGGAATCTCTTCTCAGAGACCGCCAGTGCTACAAAGGTCGGTTCTATGGCATTGCAAGCCACAATTGCATGCAAATGTCGCCAGTAGTTGACCAGTGCAATCTGGCATGCTCTTACTGTTGGAGAGAGCCACACATGGATACTCTTGAGTTATCTGACCAAGATCCATTGGAAATGTTGTATGAATCTGTAAAGGCTCAAAGGAGGCTCATCTCCGGATTTGGTGGAAATCCAAAGGTGCCAAAAGAGAAATTCTTAGATGCACAAAATCCGAAACACGTAGCAATTTCACTAAACGGCGAGCCCACTCTTTACAATCGATTATCCGAATACATGGAATTATGTCACTCACATGGAATGACTACGATGCTAGTCACTAACGGAACTCTGCCAAAAGTAATCGAGAAGTTAGACACACTGCCTACGCAATTGTATGTTTCCGTTGATGCCCCAAACAAGGAAGTATTCGATGAAATCTGTCGCCCGAAATGGAATTCAGCTGCTTGGGACAAATTTGAGGAAACAATCGATTTGCTTCCCAGCCTAGATACAAGAATTGTCTGCCGCCATACTCTGATTAAAGGCAGGAATATGAATCCAGAACATATCCCTCAATATGCTGCACTAGACAACAGAGCAGACCCTGATTGGATTGAATGTAAGGGGTATGTTCACGTTGGAAATTCTAGAGAAAATCTAACTGCAGAGAATATGCCATTCCATGACGATATCCTAGAATTCTCAAACGCATTAGCCCCGCTTACTGGAAGGAAATTGCTAGATGACTCACCTCCAAGCAGAGTTGCTTTAGTTGGAAAGGAAATCATTCCAATTCCAATACCTGAAGCAACCATGTATTTCCCCGATGACTTGGGAATTGCAGAATCGATAAAACATCTCAAAATCGTACAGTGAGGGTTCATTTTGCGCAAAGTAATGCTAGCCAGAGGAGGTGCAATGTCACCGTATTCAGGCTTGGGTAGTACACACGCCGCGCTTGTTAATCGACTTGAAAATGGCCTGATAGAAGATTACGAGTTAAACCAAGTTCACGAGTATGAAATCTCGAAAAATCCACTCACTAGATTGTGGAGGAGATGGTTCAGTGGACCTAAATCTGTCAGGAAAATGGCCACTAACTCGGACATCTTGCATATCACTGACCAAGAACAAGCGGGCTTGATTCCAAAAACTGGAAATACAGTGGTTACGATTCACGATTTGTTCCATCTCTTCCCCTCAGTAAGAAATGACGTACAAATCGGTGACGCCAAAATCTCTGGTATCAGAAAGAAAGATTTGGCAAAAATTCGTGAAGGTATTTCTAGATCTAAACTTCTGATTTGTGTCTCCAAAGACACACAGCAAGAATGTGAAATGAGGTTTCCTGGAATTGAGACAGTATGGATTCCACACGCCATCGACACTGAAGCATATGCAGTGGAAACCGAGAGACCGGATTGGTTCGTTGATGGCGTAAATTTGCTCGTAATCGGTAGCGAAGAAGCGAGGAAACGTGTCGATTTCGCGGTTAAAGTCTGTTCAGAATTGGATGTAACTTTGCATAAAATTGGAGCCGAGTCTTCACCCCAATCCAAACAAGAGTTATGCACACTTGCAAATGATTTGGGCTGCAATCTAAATTGGGTAGGCAGATTAGAATCTAGTGAGATGATTGCTGCACTCCAGCATGCTGACGCGTTATTGTTCCCTTCTGTCGCAGAAGGCTTTGGATTACCACCTCTTGAGGCATATGCAGCCGGTACTGTAGCATTGGTTGCAGATGCTCCTGCTCACAATGAAATTCCACTTGCACATCATATTCTTCCAGTGAACGATGTGGATGCTTGGCGAGAAGCGATTTCCAATATCAAAGATGAAACTTCGATTGTTAGAAAAAGGGCGGCAGAATTTTCTGTTGAACGATGGGCTGAAAGGCACAAATCTGCTTACGACTCCTTATTTTGAGTTGAAGCCCCCTACCGTTTTATTCATGGAGGGGATTGATTTCGGGCAAGACATGCAACCTGTTCAGAGTGTGGCAATCATCGGTGCCGGAAACATGGGTTCCGGTATTGCTCAGAAAACTGCTCAAGAAGAATTCGACGTTCAGATGGTAGACAGAGAAGTGCAATGGGTCGAGCGTGGCCAGACCATTATCTCCGACTTTTTGACCGAAGCTGTGGAAAGGAGAATTTTCTCCCCTGAACAGGTTGAACAGATCAAGGGACGCATCACAGGTGTTGTCGGCACAGAAAACACCGCTTCTGATACAGACTTAGTAATCGAAGCAGTGTTCGAAGATTTCGATATCAAGAGTGCAGTATTCAACACACTAAACGAAGTGTGTGATGAAAATACAATTCTTGCCTCAAACACCTCTTCTCTATCGGTAAACGAGTTAGCACTTGCATCTGGGAGACCTGACAGATTTGTTGGACTGCACTTCTTCTATCATCCCGCGAAGAACAGACTAGTAGAGGTTATTCCAGGAGAAGATTCCTCTGAAGACACGATTGCAAGAACCGTACAATATTGCAGAGGACTCGGTAAAGTTGTCATCCTGTGTAAGGATAGACCAGGATTCGTAGTCAACCGATTCTTCGTTCCATGGTTGAATGAGGCATGTTTATTGTTACAAGAAGGCGTAGCTAGCGCCGCTGCAATCGACGCTGTAGCAATGAAAGCATTCAGAATCGGACTAGGTCCATTCGCATTGATGAACTTGACAGGTCCACCAATTGCTTTGCACTCTACAGATTACCTCGCTGAACAACTTGAAACACCTCGATACGTGGGTGCTGAAAACCTACGCGAGATGGTTGAGGCCGGAGACCAGTGGGAAATCGGAGACGATACTGGATGCAGCGAGGAAGCAGCTCAAAAAATCAGAACCAGATTACTAGGTCAGGTTTTCGCAGTCGCAGGACAAATTGTGGATGAAGAAATCTGCTCTCTTGAAGACGTAGACAGAGGCGCTAAGGTTGGTTTGAGATGGGCAAGAGGTCCATTCGAATTGGCAAACCGTTTGGGTATTGAAGATGCAAAGGCAATGGCAGAAGATTACTGTGAACTTGCGAACTTCCCTGTGCCTGAGGTTTGGAAGAGAAGTGAAGCATTCACGTTTAGTTATGTAGACTTAGCGGTAAACAACGGAATTGCTACGATTACAATCAATAGACCAGAAGCGATGAATGCTCTAAATGAAACAGTCGTTGGACAATTGGGTGCTGCCATAGACAAGGCAAACGCAGATGATTCTGTTAACACAATCGTGCTTGATGGTGCAGGAAAGGCGTTTGTTGCGGGAGCTGATGTCAAGTTCTTCGTCGACAAAATCAGAGCAGACTCATTCCCTGACATCTATGATTTTACAGCTGATGGGCATAAAGTCCTGAACAAATTAGAATCCTCTAACAAAACCACAATCGCATTGACTACGGGGCTATCGCTTGGCGGTGGCCTAGAACTTGCATTGTCTTGTGACTACAGAATCGGAACAAGGAAAACCCAGTTCAGATTCCCAGAAACCAATATTGGAATATTCCCTGGACTCGGTGGTACACAACGCCCGGCCCGCATCGCTGGACTACCTGCTGCAAGATGGGCAGTGCTCGCTGGAAACTTCATGGATGCTAGGACCGCAGCAGATCTTGGACTTGTGACAGATTTGGTTGATGTAACAGAAGTTGATTCAACAATCGCGTCTCTTGATGCCAAAGGAAAGCCAGCAGAAAAATATCCTGCAACACCTGTTAACCCTGAATCAAAGATTGCAAAGTTCGCAAACTCATTTTACAGTGATGACAACATGGACACACTACTCAATGGAGGATGCCCAGATGGATTTGACCCTGAGGACAAATTAGTGTCTAGACAACTGAAGTCCCTTTCAAGGACTGCACCGATTGCACTCCGTATGGCTAGTGATTTGATCGA
>JBMYVD010000040.1:0-14033 GCA_049606035.1 Candidatus Poseidoniaceae archaeon
ACAGTTGTACTTACAGCTAACAATGTGTAGAACCATCCACGTGTTTGGTCTACACCCTCACAGATGTAATCGATTGGGAAGTTGTTCTCAAACTTCCCTTCCTCGCCGAACGGGTGGTGCCATTGTGCGAATGATGCACAACCGGAATCGAACCAACAATCCATGACGAAAGGTTCTCTTTTCATGTCACCATTGCACTCCGTACAAACAAGAACGGTATCATCGACATATGGGCGGTGTAGGTCTTCGGCGACCGGGCTTCCATCTTTTGCCATCGCAGCCATTTCCTCGGTTGAACCGACACAGTGTTGGTGTCCACATTCATTACAAATCCAAACGGGCAGTGGTGTACCCCAGTACCTCTCTCTGCTGATAGCCCAATCTTTCACGTTGCGAAGCCACTCACCAAATCGACCTTCGCCGACCCAATCTGGTGCCCACTCAACTTGGGAGTTGAATTCCAGAAGCCTGTCCTTAACAGCGGTCATTCTGACAAACCAAGAGTCCATTGCGTAGTATAATAGTGGATGTCCGGTTCTCCAGCAGTGCGGATAGTCGTGAAGATACATCTTCTCTCTGTACAAGAGATTTCCATCGTGTAGTAGACCGATTATAGTTTCATCACAATCTTTGACATAACGTCCATCAAGTTCTGAGTGAGTACCTTCCAAGAATGAACCATCCATGCCCACCGTATGTTGGGCAGGCAGACCAACTTCGATACCGAGGTTGTAGTCATCCTCACCATACATTACTGCGGTGTGAACTACACCGGTTCCGTCGGTTGTAGTAACCCAGTCTGCACCAATGACAGTCCATGCGGTTTCTGAACCGTTTCTATCGACCGCTCCAGGGAATAGTGGTTGGTATGAGCGACCGATTAAGTCGCTTCCCGGGAAGGTTTCAACCTCTTCGCAGTGGTGGCGAATGACCTCTTTGAACAGGTCCTTCGCTAGAATTAGTTCCTCACCGATTTCAGCGCCACCGTGGCCTTCCCACTTCTCAGGGACTGCTGTTACACGCACACGGACGTATTCCACATCGGGTCCAACCGCAAGACCGACGTTACCGGGCAGTGTCCAAGGTGTAGTTGTCCAAGCAAGAATTGAGGCGTCTGTATCTTCTAACTTGAATTTGACATATACCGATGGTTCCTCTACTTCTTTGTATCCTAGAGCTACCTCGTGGCTAGAATATGAGGTTCCGGTTTGCGGGCAGTATGGGAGAACTTTGTATCCTCTGTATAGCAAACCTTTCTCGAACATTTGCTTGAGCGCCCACCAGCATGATTCAATGTATTCATTGTGTAGAGTGACATATGGGTCATCCAGATCACACCAGTAAGCCATACGCTCAGTCATTTCTCTCCAAGCAGCTTCGTAAGTCCAAACAGATTCTCGACACTCTTTGTTGAATTCTTCCATTCCGAATGCTTCTATGGCTTCATTGCTCATTAGGTCCAATCGCTTCTGTACTTCAATTTCCACTGGCAGACCGTGGGTATCCCAGCCACCTTTTCTTTCGACGAAGTTACCTTGCATCGTTTTCCAACGGCAAACTAAGTCCTTGTATGTCCTTGCGACAACGTGGTGAATTCCTGGTTTGCCGTTAGCGGTAGGGGGGCCTTCTAAGAAGATGAAAGGCTCACCATTTTTTCGATTTTCAACAGTCGCTTCGAACAGGTTTTCCTCTTGCCACGTAGAAAGTAGACCAGTTTCAAGAGAAACGGAATCCAATTCCTTGGTTGATTGAGGGGTTGCCATGTTAGCGCCGAGTAGTGAACATGTCTTCAAACAGTCGTTTGCTAATATCAAATTTTGACTATGAAATTCCAGTGATTTAGAATGCTTGAGAGGGGTTGCTTTGAATTACATTGACTCCATCCACTACCCGCATGGCATCCCAAAATCGAGGAGTCTTGGCGGTGGCGCTGAGTTTCTTATTCCTCCTTTCCGGTCCGCTGTCGCAGTTTTCCATGCAGGTTCAGCCTGATATTGAGTTGGATTTCAACTTGAAAAAAGAGACAGGTTCGACAGATTATAATTTAGTCGAGATTCAGGCGCCAAATTCGTTAGGTGTCGGCCCATCAATCGAGATGGATTCATCTCATGCTTTACAGACAATTTCTTTCTCTGTTGAAGGAGGAAATGAGACCTTAGCAACCGGTTTTGATTGGTCGGATTGGAATCAATCCGGATTCTCAAAAGGGGGGTTAACAGTTGAGGAAGATGGCTCTCTGATACTTGGTTTCCAAGGTATAGATTGGAACTTCGACAAGAATGCAAACGGCTGGACTTCATCGAGTTCAAGTTACGGCCAAAGAAATACCGCAACAATTTGTGGGATGAATGGTGGCACTGGTGCGTCTTGGTGGACAAGAGGAGGCTCAGTAACAGTCACAAGCCCTCAAGTGAACCTTGTGGGATATTCTGGTCTCTCTCTCCAAGCATGGATCAAGCAAGGGACCTACAGTTGTGGAGAAGAACCGGATTCTAACGAAAATTTCTATCTCGAATACAAGAATTCCAATAACGGTTGGACCCAAGTACAATATCTTGCAGGTTCGACCACTGGTGGTTCTGTTACAAACGTAAATTACAACCTTCCAGCTAATGCTTATCACCAAGATTTCCAGGTCAGGGCTAGGCAAAATGCGGGTTCTGGAACTTGCTGTGATTACTGGTTCTTTGATGACATCATAATCCCGGGCACTAGCGGTGCGAATCTAACTACTCGCTCCTTCGGGTGGTCTGCTAGCGTTGATGACAGAATCGACGAGGGCAGGTATTCTCCAGTATATTTGGATGCAATAATTCCCGATGGTGCCCATCTTAACTGGACAGTTATCGACGCTGACACAAATTCAGAAATTCCTGGACTCGTAAATCGCTCAGGCAAGTGGATTGACTTGTCAGTTGTAGACTGGAAGCAACACAAATCATTGCGTCTCAAGATTTCATTTGCTTCTAATTCAATTGGTGAATCACCAAGGTTGTACGGAATCTCTGGTGGGGGAAAATACTACGATGATTTCAATTCCGACCCCTTTGAGCAAGGATGGAATTTAGAGAACAGCACTTGGGACTCCCAAACAAGCAAAATTAGTGGCCAGCCAAATTCGACTATATTTTCACCAGAATTCGATGTCAATATGCCGTTTGCTTCATACAAATTCCAATATCAATCAGAAGGTAATCTAACCACTTACGCTTCGATTGATAGGGGTAACTGGATAGAGATTAATTCCACTTCAAACAAGTTTGATTTAGCAAGTTCGGCTTTAACTTTGCAGATTAAATTTGAATCTGCACAAGATAATTGGTCATTAGATAATATACGCTTGCAATTATACCCAACAGAGCTAATCTCAACTCCGCGAATGGATATTGACAATGATGGAAGGTATGAGTGGGACGTTTCAGGGGAAGGAATTGGTTCATGGGGCAATCAAGATGTATTATTGAATGGAGAATCGATATCTCCTTTCGCGGTGGGCCTCAACCCAACAACTTGGCACAGCATCCTGGTTCCAAGGGATGCCAAATCGTTTGAGTTATCTGTGATAAGAACCGGACAAATTGGTCTTGGAGTGCAAACAGTTGCACTTTGGATTGGTAATACAATGATTACACAAACCGGTGGGGTTGGCTACCAAGATGGTATCCGTTTTTCAATAAATGAGTCAGACTTGAATTATCTGAATTATGAAACAGGGACTACCCCACCGGTAAAAGTGGTTGCAGGAAAAGAATTCATCCTTGCTAAGATAGAGGTTATTTCAGATGCAGGAAATTATTCAATCGCAGGAATAAGCATTGGATATGAAGCAACTCAAACAATTGTAGCTTCTGCTTTTGATGACATTGTAATGTCGATTAATAGAGCGAGATTGGATTCCGCCAAGTCTTCAAGCCTGCCCCTGAAATTTACTGCTGATTCCGTTTGCTCCCTCAAAGTTTCATTGATTTCAACCACTACTTCGGGAGATATTGAAATGGGAGCAATGACGTGGGTAAATGACTCTCAGACACTCACACCATCCAACCTTTGGCGTGAAGTGAATACTCGGGCTCAGACACACGCATCATCACCACATCGTGTAATCGTGAATATGTACACTGAGGATACTTCTGCAATGTGGTACATCCCAATACAGGGTCAGGGAATTATTGGAACTGGCGATCATGGTTTATTCATCTTTGACGATGATCCAGTCACCCACAATATGTCTAATGGAATGCACGATTTAAACACACGATTTAGAACATCACAAACCTTTGATGACCAATCAGAGTTGAGATTTGAAGTAAGGATTGAGTTAGCCAACGGAGTGGTATCCATGCCATCGATTCGTCAGTGGTCAAACTCTGCTGTGGATAATAATTTGATGATAAAGTCTGTATCATATCATACGGATAGAGGCCAAGTAAATTCTAATCTTGATTATCTAATGGCAGAGGACAATCTAAGTATTCACGTAAAGGTTGGTTTCGAAAATGGTTTAGAAAATGAAAAACCGTACCCAGGCGAGTATGAGTTGAGACTGTATCGCAATAATGAGACTATTGCAAATACGACAGGTTACGATGGTGAGCAGTGGGTCGTCGACACTCGTACTCCTTTCTCGAGTGGGAATCTCACGTACGAGGTCGAATTGATACCATTAGGCGGCGGTGACATAGCAGGCCCTTCCAAGGTGAATAGGACTTTCATTATCGACCCATTAGCGCCTGTGGTCACCAAATCAAATATCCGTTTTTATGACCATCTTACGCCTTCTACCAATCAAGAAATAATCATCAATATCTCAGACCAGCCGGTTCTTCCAACTGATGTTACTCTGATGCTTTGGACAGAATGGGCCAATGATTACGATGGAGATGGATGGCCAAGTCCCGGCGAATATATCTCAAGACCGATTTCCAATCCTTCTGATTTGAATGCTAATTTTGGCAATTACATTGCCCTTGTGGACGATACATCTGCGTTCCCTGGTGAGAAGGTAGCAGGGTATGTAATCGGCAATGACCCATCTGGACATGCTCTGCTTGGAGGTGGCTCCGACATGATTGACGACCATCTGTTCATGTACCAAATCCTAAGCGACGGAGCACCACTGATAGACAGTGATGGTTTTGAGTGGGACGGTGGAAGAAGGGCATGGTTACATCCCGGTCAGACATATGAACTCAATATCTCATTGACAGAGTTGAATGGTTTTTCGGATGTCGAAGAGATATCAGTATCGCTAGCAGATAATATTGTGAGTGACCGTTTGACATTAATATGGAATTCATCCTCTAGCCAATGCTCAAGCGAGACATCCCACATTGTTGTCAATACGTGTAGAGTAAATGATGCAAATGGAGTCGCAGCAGAGCCATATGACCAAAATTTAGTCTTGACCGTAGAAATGATACCGCAATGGACTCTACCTGACCTTGGAGATACAAGGAGAGAGCCTGTTGTCCGCATCCATGACCGAGCAGGAAACTACGATGAGGTTAGTTTCCCGCAGAATCGTTGGAGATTCTCCTCTGAAATGATGATTCCAAGCAATCTATCTCTTTGGGTAGAAAACGGAGCACTGACCGAAGACGGAGCAAGAGTAACTCCTGGTTCTAGCATAGAATTGTCCGGAGAATTGATCTTCTTTAGAACAGAAGATACACCACAATTTGATTGTGAAATCGAAGTCAGAATCAACGGTGTTAGAACAACTGCAATGGCTGTCGACGGTTTGTTTACCGCTTCTACAGCAGCACCGGTCATTTCCGGTCAACACGCAATGACTTGGAGCATTGATTGTATGCCACAGCAAGGCATAGATTTGACCAGTCCTACCGAAGCTGTAAAGTGGATTTTAGTGGACTCAGTAGGTCCTCAAGTAGTAGAATTCACTTCGCCTCGTGCAAATTCAGAACTAGAGGTTGGAGAACATAACGTTAGAGTGGTTATTTCGGAAAACTTCGGAATTGATTCAAACTCAGTTGAATTATTTTGGTGGGTAACCGCTATTGGTCAAAGTGAAACGATTACATCAGGGAGCATTCCACTAGAATTGGATGGAGAAATGGATACAGGGCTACGCCTTGAATTCACTGGGACCATTGATTTATCTGGTATTGAAAGACAGTTCTTACAAGAAAAATTAGTTGTGAAAATGCGTTTAGATGGTCGTGACGTAGCAGGAAACCAGTTCGAAAGGGATGGTAATTCCTTTACATTCCCAGCAGGAGTTTGGGAATTAGAGCAGCACACTACCGATTTCTCACTAGAACGAAGTGGTGTTGAATTGTCTAAATCTAACCTCGAAGTCGATGAGAATACAATCGTACAAATTCACGTTAGAAATGACGGTATGTTAGGTGGAGATGCTGAGGTCCTGGTTGAGATTGTTGATCTGTCCGGACAAAGGTCTCAATTGGCTAAGGCCACCGTTTACGTTGAATCTCAATCTGTCAGCACATTACTAATTGATTGGAAACCAGACGTCCCAGGTTTACAGAGAATCGAAGTTACACTTAGTGAGACAACAGATAAAACAGAGTTTGTCGACGTCAAGCCAGCGAAGGAAAGGGGGCTGCTTGAGGACGCAATCGGGGCGACGAATCCATGGATTTTAGGAACGACGATGACAATGCTATGCATTGGAGTTTTGTTCACTCTATCTTGGCTAAGAGTTGCAACAGCAAAACAAGGAGACTCTGAACTGGATTTTGAATTCGAAGATGACGAGTTTGATGACGAAGACTAATCTGTTGTAAAAGGTGTAATCGATGTCGTCCAAAATTGCTCTACTACAAGCAAATCCAGTGGTAGGAGACATAAAAGGTAATTCAAAAATTATTACTGAAATGGCGAAACTAGCATCAGAAAATGGGGCAAGTTTCGCAGTTACTACCGAACTAGCCATCAGCGGTTATCCACCTAGAGACCTGCTCCTACAGTCAGATTTCGTAAAGGAATGTCACGATGTTGCAAGTACACTGCAAACCGATATTCCAGTGTTAGTCGGGACTCCAGTTCCTCCTTCTTCACCAAGGTCTCTGCCAGGTAACGGTGTTGTAAGGGCAGGCGATTCGGTTAGAGAAGTCACTAGGAAACAGTTACTTCCAACCTATGATGTGTTTGATGAGGCTCGATATTTTGAGGCTGATGAAAGGCCTGGAATTGCTAGGACAATAGCAGGTCTTGACGTTGGTGTTACCATTTGTGAAGACGCATGGCAACACTGCGGTGCAACACCAAATGATTACGACAGTGACCCTATTGCACAAATTGTTGAATGGGGTCGCCAAGGTGTTGTGTTACACGCCACAGTAAATCTCTCAGCATCTCCGTATCATTCAGATAAATCCGGAACAAGGATCGCTGTAGCAAGAAGTGCTGCAGCATCTCTCAATCATCCATTCCTACTTGCAAACCAAGTCGGTGGAAATGATGACTTGTTGTTTGACGGGCGTTCAATCATCGCTTGGCCAGATGGCAGAGCAGTCGTGGCACCAGCCTGGACAGAAGGGGTTCTAATTACCGATTTAAGCAACCCAGGAGAGTGTTCATGGCTTGGAGAAGGAGAAATCACAATTCTCCAATCCGGCCAGGAGTTAGAGGAAACAGAAGACGACTTACTGGATGCGATAATTATCGGATTATCGGACTATTGTAGAAAGAGTGGAATCTCAAAAATCGTTCTCGGTCTCAGTGGGGGAATTGACTCTGCCCTTGCAGCATGTATTGCAAGTTCAGCGGTCGGACCAGAAAACGTTACGGGTATATCAATGCCATCAAGGCATTCAAGTCAGCATAGCATTGACGATGCGAAAGCAACTGCGGATGCACTTGGAATAAATTTCCAAATGCAGCCGATTTCAGATTTACATGATTCAGCAGATTCAGCGCTTTCCAATGTTTTGAGCAATGGACACCCCGTTGCCGGAGAGAATCTCCAGGCTAGACTTAGAGGATTGATTGTGATGGCTTATGCTAATGCAAACGGTGCAATGGCAATCGCAACTGGAAATAAATCCGAGTTAGGGCAGGGTTACTGTACCCTGTATGGCGATATGGCTGGTGGATACGCTCCTTTGGGCGACTTATACAAAATGGAAGTTTATTCACTAGCAAGACAATACAACAAGAGAATTGGAAAAGATGCTGTTACAGAATCAACTCTAACCAAACCTCCAAGCGCCGAATTGGCTCCTGACCAGAAGGACGAGGATAGTCTTCCACCATATCCGGTACTCGATGAGATGCTTAGACTACATATCGAAGAGGGATTGGACGCAACCGAAATTACCGCCAAAGGACACGACGGCGCAGTAGTTAGAGAAGTTCTAACTCGATTATCCATGAATGAACACAAGAGATGGCAAATGGCACCAGCTCCTAGAGTCTCAAAACGAGCATTTGGTCAGGGATGGAGACAACCTTTGGCTGCACGCCATGATTGGCGTCAATGAATTACAATCCAATCATCGGTTAACTCTCCGTATGCCCAACCATACATCTCAAGACCAACTGCTGGGTCATCACCGATGAAGTAGATCATCTGGTTGTCAAACCAAATTCCTCCTTGAGTACCCGCATCAAAATTACCGGTATGGTAATCCCAGAGCAATACTATTCCTTCATCTCTAATTTCAACTAGTTGACCTCCCTCTGTTGGGTGGTCAACAAGTCCAACCAATCTATCGTCGACGATTGTGAAATGTTGCGGAGTGGAAGAATCCATTCCCATCGCATAGTCTGAATGTAGCCAGGCATCATCTCCGTTACTTACACACAATTCGTAACCCATTGAAGGAATTCCACATTGGAAGAATAACATGTCATCTTTGACAATGTATTGCGAGTTTAGGTTCGCAATTGAGGTATTCATCTCAGAGAGCACCAGTGACGTTGTGTTGAATGATACAAGGCCATCTGAGTCGAAGACTATGTTGGTCCCAATAACGGTTGGAGTGACAATTTGTCCGGCTGTCGATTGAAGATTCGTGGTCATCTTTTCCAGTGTCGAAGAGTCAGAACGGTGTAATTGTGGGCCATCACTATCGCTTGTTGCGATGAACCAATAATATCCATCATGATAGACAACATCTGAATTTAATTCAGCATTCAAGATAGTACCATTGAGGTTGATACTTGAGCCTGTACTGTAGATTAGGACACCGTTTGCCGTTGCTAAGTTAGAGAATGTGCCTGGAATTAGGGACTCGTTATCACCAAACAACATCAAGCCGTTTCCATACTGCAAAACCAATTCATCATATGTCGCAATTAGCCGGTCTCCTGTTTGAATCTGAGCAGACAAGTTGGTTTCTTGCCATAATGTTAGGCCATTAGTAGACCATAACTGCGTCCCACCGCCATCATTTGCGTCAAACCAAATTCTATCTTCATGAACGATGAATCCTAAGATTGAGCCCGGAGCGAAATCAACGTTAGCAGATAATTGCTGCAAATTTCCATCTTGAATTTTGTATAGTAAACAATTGCCGTCTCGAGCAGCTGCGAATACGAATAAGTCCGAAACTGCAAGTCCACCATTACATCCAGTGGAAAATGAGTTTCCTGAATTTGGATGGATGTCGGTCACCCTACCTGAATCGAGTTCTTGGAAGCAGATTTTGATGGTTGATTCCACTTCACCGCTTGTAGAGTTGTTACCCATTTCAATGACTACGGCCTCTTGACAAGGACCGTAACTTCCGGTGAAGGAATCTATGAATGAGGAGACCCCTATCTCTCCATCTGTGCCGTTAATGCCGTCTATGCCGTTTGTGCCGTTCAGGCCATCGGTTCCATTGTGCCCCCAGTATCCTCGGTTACCCATTGGTCCCGGTGGACCTTGAGTGCCGTGGCATACGTTCTTGATGTCGGTTACCTCACCGGCTTCCAGTATTCCACTACCGTCGCTATCTATTCCGGTCTGGATACTAAATCCACCATCTTCACAGCCATGTGTTCCATATAGTGACCCTGTTTTTGAGAGAGTTGTTTCTCCGTCAACTCCTGACTCTAAACTCCCAATATCGCTGGTATAGTACAATGCTATACTGCTCAATACAAGTGATACGATCACAGAGGATATCGCTAAAAATTTCAGAACCTTTTGCTTCTTTGTCGGTTTACTTTCCGCCATAATTGAAAAACCGACATCTAAGGTTTTGAGGCTATTCCCTACAAAGTGTTCATGGTAGTGTTGCTCTACCATCTCCTCATGGAGTTACCACCGGCACTCGAATCCATGCTTTCTGGGAGCGATGGGCCAACACGTCAAAAAGCGGCCAGGTTGGTGATTGACTTAGCAAAGACAGCCGGTGCAGAAGGCTTCATCGAAGTTAATCACAGTCACGTTTCTGGCGTCTCGGTAATCACTGGAGGGCATGGATTGAGGAGATTCCTCGCTGACCTTGCGGGTGACGGCAAAGTTGCGATTCCAACAACACTCAATTCAGCTGGCTGTGATAAGAGAAAGATGGAGGAAATGGATATCGATTATCCCGATTTCCTTGAGCAGCAATTTGAGATCATCACCGCCTATGAACAATTAGGAATTGATTCAACACTATCCTGTACTCCATATGACAGAGGCATTGAACAAGAATCCGGAATCGCTTCATGGGCCGAATCAAATGCAGTTGCATTCTCTAACTCTTGGACTGAGTTGGTTACAAATCGAGAATCAGGCTTGTCAGCACTTGCAACAGCCTTGACAGGTTATGCTCCAAAGTGGGGCTTGCATTTGGAGGAAAATCGAGTTCCAAATATCGTGGTAGATGTGGAATGTGAGATGTCTTCACTCGCAGACTACTCTATTCTTGGGGACTGGATAGGAAAGCAGGTCCGCCCTGATTGGAATATCCCCTATGGGCCTATGCCTTACATCAAGGGACTGCCATCTTACATTAGCTTCGCATCAAAGAAAGCACTTACAGCCGCTGCAGCAAATTACGGTTGTGCGAAGTTATGGGCAGAAGGTCATACGGATACTCCAAAGTTGACTGGTGATGAATCAAAGTTGACTTTCACTCAATCCGATTTGGACTCGAGGTACGAAGAACTCTCACCGAAGGGACAGGTTGACCTCGTAGTAATTGGATGTCCTCAAGCAAGCCTGGAGGAGATTAGAATCACAGCAGCAGCAGTCCGCTCACACAGT
Source organism: Candidatus Poseidoniaceae archaeon (assembly GCA_049606035.1). Taxonomy (GTDB): domain Archaea; phylum Thermoplasmatota; class Poseidoniia; order Poseidoniales; family Poseidoniaceae; genus MGIIa-K1. Next base: position 11,168 of record JBMYVD010000040.1, read on the forward strand.
GAGATGGGTCAATTGATTCCTAACAATAGGTTGTGGGTTTTCACATCAGGTCACAATTACGAACTCGCAGAAGCAGACGGCTCGATTGGAATCTTGGAAGAAGCAGGAGCGGTGATTTTGCAAGATACTTGCCCGGAGGTTACTCCTTACAATCGTAATCACTACAATCACTTGATGACAAATTCTCTCAAAGCAGAGCATTATCTTACAAGCGGTTTGAACAAAATGCCAACCTCGGTTGGAACAATCCAAGATTGTGTAAATCAAGCTTTCAATCCAGATTTGAGTGAAGGTCCTGTCGCCGAACTCAAACCCAAAGCTCAACCTCAACATGCCTCATCAAAGTCAATCCAATCCGGTGAATGCAAAATCACAGGCTCAGGATTAGACTCCCAAGGTGATTGGGTAGTCGAAGGCGAGGCTATGGTAACGGATGTTCCGATCACTTACCTTGGATACGTCAATCGAGATTCGGGAGTAATCGAGGAAGTAGGCCATCCTCTAGATGGTCGAGCAATCGAAGATAAGATTCTGATTTATCCAAAGGGTTCTGGTTCCACAGTCGCTCCTTACGTACTCATGGGATTGATTTACACCGGCAAAGGTCCAAGGGCAATAGTGAATCGAGATGTATGTTCGCTAACATTGCCTGCTTGTAGCCTGCTAGATATGCCATATTCGCATGGATTCAGCCAAGACCCCTGTATAGCGGTTAACGACGGAGACAAAATAAGAATCAGCAAGAATGGCGACCACGTTTCACTTGAAGTCCTCGAGCGTAAGGGTGAGTGAATGCGAGTACTGGTCACGGGTGGAGCAGGTTTTCTCGGCTCACATCTGGTTGATTCACTTCTCGAGCGAGGCGATGAGGTCGTTGTTTTGGATGATCTTTCAAGGGGACATAGGTCGCAGATAGACCTGAGTGCAAAGTTTGTTCATGGTGATGTTCGGTCATCTGAAGATTGGGAAAAAGCATGTCAAAATTTCCAGCCGGAGGTAATTCATCACTTGGCAGCAATCAATGGAACTAGGAGATTTCACAAAGAAGCAGATTTGGTTGTAGACGTCAACGTAAACGGCACACGTCTTGCCTTAGAATTTGCAAAACGATACTCTGCTAGGCTCGTTTTTTATTCATCTCCGGAGGCTTTTGGAGAACAAGAAAATATGCCATTATCAAACGATTCTAACAGTCTCTTTACGCCGGCACATCTGCACCAGCGCCACTCTTATGGTGCTTCAAAACACATTGGAGAACTGCTATGTCAATTTGAAGCAAGGAAAGGTCTGGACGTCCGCATAGTCCGTCCATTCAATGTATACGGTCCAAGATTACACGGTGATGAAAACGGACAAGTAGTTTCCATGATGATGGAAGCATCTCCAATCGAAGTTCATGGTGACGGCCTTCAAACAAGAAGTCTGACATGGGTTGGAGACGTGGTTGAGGCACTCATTAAAGTCGGCACTCAGGAAGGACTTGAGGGGCAGGCATTCAATTTAGGTTCAACGGATGAGATTTCTATGATTGATTTAGCAACTAAAATAGCAAGCCTTCGTGGTGTAGAAATTGTCTTCACAAAGCCGAATAATGGAGATAGCAAACGCAGATTACCAGATATTTCGATGAATTCTGCAATCGATTGGGTTGCCAAAACCTCGCTGGATGAGGGACTTTCTCATCTCTTGTGATGAGTAGCAGTATGTGTCCAATCCATAGGAGTTGGAGTTAACTTGTCCATTCCATGTTGGCAAAGTAGCGCCAAACCATCTTCTGGTGGCTGTTCAAATGGAACGATTAACTTCTCAACTCTCAGAGTAACGAGTCTTGCTACTGCACCTTCTGGTAGTGCCCTATCCTCTACTAGTCTACACTTCATGATGACAACTGCTTGTGGATGAACTGGTCCCTCTAAATCGATTAAATCCCATTCGCTACCTTCAATCGGCTTGCTAGCGAGGTCAACATCCTTTGCAGCCCTCATGGTTGGCGCCAAGAATTGTAACTCACATTCTTTGGTTTCAATAAGATTCAGATATGTGTCTCTCATTTTTCCTTCCCTATTCCTAGATAGCGACATCACCGCTAACGGTGGAGTTGTAGAGACCATCGACACACTCGTCATTGGTGCCACATTTTCTCGCTCTCCATTACGGGTAGAAACTAGGGCAACAGGTCTTGGTGAAGCTGCTGCGGAGAACCACATCGACCTTGATTTATGATCAAGGTCATCAACATCAATTTCTATCTCTGCCTGAGAATAGTCCCTAACAAACCAATGGTCCAAATCGCCCTTCTCAACCTCCTCTAAGGCATACTGCGTGTAGTTACGATAAGCATGCCACTCTGCGATTATTTCTGAATCATCCCCTCGCTTTTCTTTTCTAGCGATAGATGCATCAGCATATTCCAAACATTTCCGAAGAAAATCACATACTGCTATTTTACTCATCCAAATCCCTCTTTGCAATGTATTCGCTTAACGTCATCATAAATTTAGCAGGATTTCCAGCCCATACTTCTCCAGCTGGTACGTCTGATGTTACTACTGACCCTGCTCCTACTATGCACTCTGCATTTAGGACCACTCCTGCAACAATTGTTGAATTAGCACCGATTACAACCTTGTTTTGCACTACAACAGGTTTCCATTTTCCACCTGAAGGCGGATACCTGTCATTTGTTAGAGTTGCATTTGGTCCAATGAATACCTCGTCTCCAATGGAGCAACCATCTGCTATGTACACACTTCCTTGGATTTTACAATCTTTACCGATTATAACGTTTGAACCGATGTGGGAGAGTGCGCCAATGTTGGTTCCACTGCCGATTGAGTGTGACAAAATCAAGCATGGTTCCCATGCG
>JBMYVD010000041.1:0-13353 GCA_049606035.1 Candidatus Poseidoniaceae archaeon
ACCGTTACCAGTTGAACGCTGTCTACTTCTTGGAGTGAATCAAGGTGTGTTACAGTTACACCAGCATGAGAGATTGCATAGATGTAATCGCCCATGAAAATCGACCTTCGTATATTGTAGGAATTCCACCAATAGTTGTCCTCTGTTTCATAGAATTTCGAGTGGTTAACTTCTCCATGAATTTGCATTTCATCCTCTGAGATGTTTACGATTACCAATTTACTAACCCACTGGTAATCATAGTGGTAGCGACCATCCTCGTCGTAGTGGTAATCATAGCGGTAGGTGTTCATTGGTACTGCAAGCATACCCTTTGGCTCCCAGTATTGGAATGCTTTGTGTTCCCAAGTTGCTTCAGACCATGCCCAAGACCAGCCCTCATCGTCTGGGTTTTCAACAGGGGCAATAGAGAGGGTTTGAGTCTCTGTAGGGTCTGAGAAGTTTGAGACATCGAATAGAGAAAGACGGGTATTACTCCAATCAAGACCGAGTCCTGTTTCTTCGTCAGCAGGCCCGAGGCCAATCGATAGAATCGCATCGTCTGATAGCGGATGGATGTATGTCGATACGCCAGGCACCTTGAGTTCTCCCATTATTGTTGGAGAGGTTGGATTAGAGAGGTCTATTGTCCAAAGTGGGTCGATGTTTTCGAAGGTGACGATATATGCTCTGTCTCCGACAAACCTAGCAGACCAGATGGTCTCGTTGTAAGCGATTCCGTCAATTCTTCCCATCTCCAAAAGGCTGGTTTTTCCAGACTCTGCGTCCAATGCCAGTGCTAGGGTGATTACGTGGTTTTCCATAGGCTCTGGATTGGACATCCACCAACGGCCCCATTGTCCAGTAGTTGTAGCAACTCTGACTATTCCCTCGTATTCTGAAATTGAGAACTGGTCTAGAATTGTTCCATCGACTCTTCCTGAGCCAGAGTACACTGTTTCTCCAGCTTCACTAATGTCAAAGACGTGGATGTTAGTGGATTCCATCATGTCGTCATTACCCCAGAACCACCAAGTGTCCCAAGCGTTTTCTGTGATGATTAGAGTATCCTGTGAAGCGTAAACTAGCGGCCAGTTTCCAACAATGTGATCTGCTTCAAATTCTAAATCTTCAGAGATTAAATCGATTGTGAAAATACTGGTGTATCCGCTGTTCATAGAACCTTGAGGTGCAGCGAAATCTGAGCAGTCTTCGCCGCTCATGTGGTGTGTGATGATATCTTCACCAATTCTCTCGTGTACTTGAGGAAGCAAATCTTCGAGAGTCAGTTCTTGCATCAATTCTGAGTTGTGCTCCATCGCACCTTGTGCTGCAACCTCTCGCATGTTTCTGCGCTCTTCCTCAGAATAATCTGAACTCCAATAATTGTCTGGGTAGGTTAACCAAGTTCGTAAATCTGGAATGTTCATCCAGGAATGTGTTACGGCTCTCACGGTGCCTGCAACTTCTCTTGCAGTCATGTAGTAGCCTTCAATGTATAACTCTCGGTCAACTTCTGGATTCGAAGAATCAGATACGTTGTACACGGTGAACTTGGTTAGCGAGTTGGTCCTCCAACCATACCAGTCTCCACTCCAGCCCATCGCATCTTGTAGTGGGTCACTATCTGCAATATTCCAACTCGATACTGAGGATACGACGACAAGACTGTCATTGTTTAGCATCATTGCAACTGGGCTCCCTTGTACTTCGGTAGTCGATGCGTGCTCAATTTCACCAAATTCTGGCACATCCATTATGTGCAAAACCCCGTCGTCGACAAAGAATATGTTGTAGCCGTTTGTCTTTACGAAATCGGCTTCATCCACTCCCTGTTCCTGATTATTTGTCCCTGAATAATCAATGCCTTCCTTTCTAGCTGTTGGCGGTGGTGATGATGTTGCAGAACCGCCATCAGCCATCGCCATCTCTGCTGAATCTTCCATCCAGATTCCGCCGCCCCAGTAATACTGCTCTTCGACGGCTTGCAGTAGGCTGGTTCTCGCTTCCTCTTCTATGCTGATTTTGAGTGCGGTCTCCAATTCTAAGCAATCGGAATAGATTTCCAAGTCGGGAGAGCCTATCGACCTCTTGGTGATATCGCCAAGGTCAATTTCGACCAATTCATACTCATCCTTGCCGTCATCGGCTAAGCCGATACATCCGGATGTTGCCATTAATGCGACTAGAAAAACAGCTAGTGCTGGACTTTTCATACGACTTCCCATGAACATCGCTGGCCGTACTGATATAATTTAACAATGGTAGGATGTGTCGACAAATTACCCATGATAATATGAATGAGCAGTGCTCGTGGGTTGAATGATGACGAGTTCAGGCATCAATCCTGTCAAGAAATGGGTTATGCGCCAGTATTGGCGAATGCAACAATCTCAATCTATCATTTCACTGGGTTTACTTGGCTCAACATTGACTCTACTTTTGTGGGATTACGTAAGTTGGAGATTTTCTGACAAATGCGATGATGGGTTTTGTTTCAGTGAATCGGTTCTAGGAATTCCATCGACCTATGTCGGTCTTCTGAGCATCTTTACTGGACTTATTTTGATCGTACTGTGTGTTGGTTATCTCTACGACCGAGTGTTCTCTCTTTGGACTGCACAAAGGAGCGTAGATTTCGAAAGAAATCCGTTCTGGACATATGCATTATCTCCAATGTTCATGATGAACATGGCAATGACTGCTGAAAATCTGAAGCGTAATTCACCCGATGATGAAGAACTACAGGCGCAAATGGACTGGGTTCTGGGATACTGCAAACAGAATGCTGACTCGGAAATTTGGGCGAGAACTGTCCAGCACTGGGATAAGCACCTTTCAGAAACTCCTACATTCTGGTTCCTTGATGAAGAGATTATGTCAAAAGCCAGGTCTCAGAAAATTGAGGATGAGAGTTAATGGGCATCGAAATCGAAAGACGGTTTCTCGTCGATGGGCGTTATGACAAACCCTGGCGCTCAGGAAATCACAGTGTAATGTGCCAGCATTACCTCTCGAACGTTATCCACATAGATGGGAAAGTTATGTGGAATGGGATACAACTAATCGAGGAAGAAGATGTCCTTGGAAACATTACAACATGGAGAATTCGCTTGAGTGATGACATTGCCACTTTAACCGCAAAAGGCAGGAGAATTGGTGCTACAGCGACCGAGTATAACTGGGATGTACCGATGGAAATTTACAACTCTCTACCGCTAGATGGCCTTCCATCGGTTGAGAAAATTCGACATTACTGGAATGGAGAAGATGGTCTGCTTTGGGAGGTTGACGAGTATGAAGGGTCAATTTCTGGGCTAATTATTGCTGAAGTTGAATTAGAAAGTGAAGACCAGAATGTGGTCTTACCAAACTGGTTAGGGCTGGAATTAACCCATTTGAAGGGTTGGTCAAATGCTTCTCTTTCAAGGATGATTAAAGATTCAGAACTGAATTAATTCTCTCGATATCCTCTCTCGATAATGATGGGTGAACCGGTATCGCTACCAAACGGGATGAGACGTCTTCGCATACCATTAGGTCCTCCGTATGCTGATGATGGTTAGCATAGACTTCATGTTTATTACAAGGTATTGGATAGTGGACTCTTGCATCGATTCCTGCTGAATTGAATTTTGAAATCAACTCGTTTGGATTTTCAGATAGGATGCACAACTGGTGCCATGCGTGTTCTGAGTTTTCCCTCAATTTTGTGGAGTGATCGATCGATTTTGAGTTATCCTGACGCTGCTTAATCCAACTTTCTAGGTGCCTCAATTGGACTCTGCCAATCGCTGCTGAAACCTCGCTAATCCGTAAATTCGTCCCTAATTCAATCGATTCTAACATAGTGTTTCTGCCATGGTCAACGACCCTAGACATTTTTTCTGCTAGGTCCGCGCGAGTGGTAGTAATCATTCCACCCTCTCCTCCTACAGCCATGTTCTTTGATGGGAAGAAGGAGAAGCAAGCAATATCTCCTATTGCGCCCGCTTTCACGCCGTTTAGAGTTGCCCCGTGCGCTTGAGCTGCATCTTCAACCAGCGCAATATTATGCCTCTCACAAATCTCCTTTAGTCTAGGAGAAAATGTCTGACCAAAGATATGAACTCCGATTACAGCCTTTGTTCTCTCTGTGATTTTTGCCTCTACATCGTCCGGACATATGCACCAATAGTCTTCTTCGATATCTGCAAAAATGGGTGTTGCGCCAACTAAACTAACAGAAGTTGCAGTTGCAATAAATGTCATTCCTGGTACGATTACCTCGTCTCCTGGGCCTATGTCTAACAATCTCATGGCAGCCCAAAGTGCTGCTGAACCGCTTTGGCATGGAACCGCTGAAATCGCACCACACCATCTAGCAAACTCCTCGCCGAATTTTCTTGCTTGTGGCCCTTTTACCCATCTGCCACTGGATAGTGCATCGATTGCAGCCTTCTCACATTCCTCATCCCAGTATGGCTTAGCCAGAGGAATGCGCTCCATGGCCCGGCGAAAAGGTTCGCACCCTTGAGTGTGTCCCGCCCACGTAGTGGGCGTAGTCAGACTCAAGAGGGTAAGCGGTGTTGGCCGGCTTATGTCCGACGAGGATTCTCTTGGTTTGAGAGACCTTGTCGATGATATCCTTGAATCTCCGAAACCATCCCGGAAAAAGAAAATCAAAGCCAAAGGGATGTTGCTCGGTGAAAGACGTGACACGGGAGAGATTATCCAAATTGACAAGATGGTTCTAGCAAGGCATGCAGCTATGCTAGGTTCTACAGGTTCTGGAAAAACTGTAATGGCAAAATCGGTGATTGAAGAGGCTGCACTAGCGGGAATTCCAGCATTAATTTTGGACCCTCAAGGAGACCTTGCTAGGCTAGCCTTGGCAATCGATGAGAACGATTTGGCAGAGCAAGGTGGAGAAGTTGACAGAATGAAGAAGTTGATGTCAACCATGGAAGTCAGAATTTGGACACCTCTTCGAAGCAAAGGACTACCATTGTGTATTGACCCGTTTCGCTCCCCTCCCGCTGACCTAGATCCCGAAGAGGCGATTACTGCATGGGACATGGTTGCTGCTGGTTTCAGTAACCTTGCTGGTTTCGATGTTGAGAAAACCCAAGGAAAAGTCGTCAAGCCGTTTCTTTATGAAATTCTAGTAAATGGAACAAGATTAGGTCTAGACGTCGGTGATTTCAGAGGCCTAGCTAAAGTGGTTAGAGAGCCTCAAGAGAACTTCACGAGAGCGCTCTATCCTGAGGCTTTTATCGATGTAGAAGACGATGAAGATAAGCCTGAAATTCCTACATGGGAAGAGATAATGTTCGAGCACGGACTTCGTGATTACAATGAAATGTTGCCCAAATCTACTCGTAATGATTTGGCAAGAAGGTTGTCAGCATTTAGCAGTGGAGTGAATCAGCTACTGTTTTCAAACGGCGTTCCAATCGACATTGATTCGTTTTGTGAACCAGCAATGCCGGGCAAAGTCCCACTCAATATTGTCTACCTAAACACCATTCAAGATGAAGCACAGAAGCAATATTTCGTTCAAGAATTAGCTCGTGAATTGTATGATTGGATGTTAACACAACAACCTGCAGAAGGTGAATTGAAACTTCTTTTCTTCATGGATGAGGTTGCACCTTATCTTCCGCCACATCCAAGGAATCCTCCTGCTAAAGACTTGATTAAACTGATTTTCAAACAGGCAAGAAAATACGGTGTCGCTTGTGTTTTAGCGACTCAAAACGTATCCGATGTTGATTACAAAATTCTGGCTCAAGCCAACACCACTTTCATCGGAAGATTCACACAGCCACAAGACGTTGAGAAGGTAAGGCATCTGCTGAAAGAAAGTGGAGGTGACCAAGACCTTGTTAAGCAACTCCCAACACTCGGCCCAGGACAATTCCAAATGGTAGCGCCCGATGTAGACCCTGCCCCGATTCCAATCCAGTGTAGATGGTTGTACACAGACCACGGCGCCCCGCTAAATGAAGACCAAGTTGACGAGGTCACAACTCCTGAAATCAGAGCCTGGGCTAAAGCGAGGAGTGCCGGCAAAGGTAGAAGTCGCGGAAGAGGTGCTGCTGCTGCTGCGGCCAGAGGCTCGAAATGGAGCGGAAATGATGAGCAAGACGCTGAAGGTCTTGTTGAATCCGCACGTCTAAAATCCGTAGGTGGAATGACTGCTGCTGCCCAAGGAGTGGTAGACGATTCTGCATTCGAAGTGCGATTGATGGGCGGCCTAGCGGTTCTCAAAGACGGAAGGGATCCACTCTATGTGATGCAGGCTACAGTCAATGCAACAACGGCATTAGTGATGGCATGGACACTGGTTGCACTATTGCTTGCTTGGAGAGATTCATCACTCGAATGGTGGTGGCTTGCAGGTAGTTTCCTGTTGACCTTCAGTGTAGGTTTGGTCATCTCGCTAGAAATGTTGCTTTCTCATGATGCTGAACTGTTGAGAAAATTAAGCAGATTTGCAAAGACGTCGCAGTTATTGATCATCGCTTGGTTATGGGGGCTACTGTACTGGTCGTTCAACGGATTGGACCTCTATGGTGCTGAACCGTTGCTTGAAGTGGTTGTTGTTTGGGTCACCTTATTCTTGGTAATCGACGGATGGAACAGATTCAAGTTAGGCAAGATAAGGTGGAATGGAGGTAATGCATTATCCAAATTGAAGGGTTTAACAGCGGTACTCACAGATACTCAGTTAACCGAAATGCAATCCAACTCCAAACAAATCTTAGCAGGAATGAGGTGGGTCCTGGACTTAGCAACCCTAACTTGGTTGTGCGTCTTACTGATAGAAGACCCGAATGGGAATTGGGCTAGACCAACCCTTTGGCTTGCATCGCTTTACGGTTTGACTTTTAGTGCTGAAACTTGGCTAAGGTTGAGAGGTAGAATGCCGGAGGAAGGAAAATGAGTTCCGATGGTTTTGTTCCATTGAATTGGGAAGAATTACCTGATGCTGAGATGCAAAAAAAGGCTCTAGAACTGTTTGAAAATATGAATAAACGAAGGACTACACGTCACTTTTCTTCTCGTCATGTCCCTAAGGAATTAATTGAAACGGCGATTATGTGTGGTTCAACCGCCCCTAGTGGAGCACATCTACAACCTTGGACATTTGTTGCTGTTAGCAATCAAGAATTGAAGGCAAAAATGCGAGATGCTGCAGAAGCAGAAGAGAGGAAAACCTACTCTGAACGCATGCCTGAGGCTTGGCAAGAAGTCTTGGAGCCACTAGGCACTGATGCCGTAAAGGAACATATGACCGATGCACCATGGATTGTGGTATTGTTTAGACAATCAAAGCGAATCCGAGACAATGGCGAGGTCGGACCAACATACTACTCTACAGAATCTTGTGGTATTGCGGCTGGTATGTTCATTCACGCAATCCACAACATGGGATTGGTAACGCTAACGCACACTCCGTCACCGATGGGATTCTTGAGAGATATTTTGCAAAGGCCCGACCATGAGCATGCCATGCTGGTCTTACCGGTTGGATACCCCGCAGAAGATGCAATGGTTCCTGACATCTCGAGAAAATCTCTAGAAGATGTGTCGGTATTTTTTGAATAATCAAAGAGCAGTGATGTCTTTTCTATCCTTGGAAACGCCCAGCTCAGTAACAGCTTTGTCATATACATCTGCTGTAACCTTTCCATTTCTAACCAGGGAAGATAGTGCTGCAAGAGTAATACTCTGTGAATCGATTTCGAAGAATTTCCTCAGGTTTGGCCTCGTGTCTGACCTTCCAAATCCATCGGTTCCTAGAACGGTGTAGTCTCCGCCAACCCATTGTCTAATCATATCAGGAACTGCGATTTGATTATCGCTTACCGCGATGGTTGGAAGGGTTCCATCTCCAAGCAATTCCTCGACATATGGGACCTGTCTTGATGCGCTCGGGTTCAAGCGGTTGTTTCTCTCACACTCCAAGCCCTCTCTTCGTAACTCACCATACGATGTTGCTGAATAGATTTCAGATCGAACGCCATAAGTTTCCAAAATTTCTACCGCTGCGAGCAACTGTAGCATAATCGGCCCTGAGCCAATCAGTCTTACAGTTGGGCCGTCGCCTTTTGGTGCGCTGCGAAGTTTGTACATTCCTTTGACAATTCCTTCTTCGCTACCTGCCGGTTTAGGAGGCATTGGATGATTCTCATTGTATACTGCAATGTAGTACATTACGTCTTTTTCATCAACGTACATCTCATCGATTCCTGACCTAATGATTGTAGCTAATTCGTAAGCAAACGCGGGGTCGTATGCTCTGATTGCTGGATTGGTATGTGCCATCAAAAGACTGTGTCCATCTTGATGTTGTAGACCCTCTCCGTTGAGAGTTGTGCGGCCACTGGTAGCACCGATCATGAAACCTCTAGCACGCTGGTCAGCCGCAGACCAAATCAAATCAGCAACTCTCTGGAATCCAAACATGCTGTAGAAGATGTAGAATGGTGTCGTCGGGCAACCTTGAGTAGAGTATGAGGTTGCGCTAGCGATGAATGTCGACATTGCGCCAGCCTCAGAAATTCCTTCTTCGAACAACTGGCCACTTTCACTTTCTTTGTACTTCATCAACATCTTGTGGTCGACAGGTGTGTACAACTGACCTTCAGGGTGGTAAATTCCAAACTGAGCAAAGAGGGGGTCCATACCGAATGTTCTTGCCTCATCTGGAACGATTGGAACGATTCTCTTACCGATTGACTTGTCCTTCATTAGACCACTCAGTAGTCTAACGAATGCCATAGTCGTCGAAACTTGCATGTTGCCCTTTGTACCTTCATCGAAGGTGGAGTATCCATCCTCTCCTGGCGGGGTTAACTCGCTAGGAGGTGAGCGTCTTTCTGGACAAAATCCTCCCATGGCCTGTCTTCGAGATTTGAGGTATGCAACCTCTTCAGGAACGCTTTCTGGATTTATGAACGGATATTCTTCCAATTCTTCGTCAGTGAAGGATAATCCTAGGTCGTCTCGCATCCATTTGATGCTGTCCACGTCGGCCTTCTTCTTGCCGTGTGTTGTGTTTCTACCCGCAAATGCCGGACCAAGTCCGTATCCTTTGATCGTCCTTGCCAGAATGATTGTTGGCTTGTCTGTACACGCCTCAGCTGCAGCATATGCAGCATTGATTTTCACCATGTCATGGCCACCGAGATTGGCCGCTAGAGCTTCTAAATCATCGTCGCTCAAGTGTGATACCATCGCTTTGAGTTGCGGGGTGTTGAACAATTCATTGCGGAAAGTTGCCGCATCACTCGTGAATATTCTCTGCTCATCGCCGTCTACTAATTCCTGTAGTCTGTTTGCTAGATTACCTTCTGAATCTCTTGCAAACAAATCGTCCCACATTGAGCCCCATAGAATCTTGATTACGTTCCATCCCGAACCTCTGAATCTTCCTTCGAGTTCCTGTACAATTTTCGAATTACCACGAACCGGTCCATCCAACCTCTGAAGATTACAATTCATTACCATAATCACATTGTCAAGGTTCTCTCTTGATGCCAATGTTAGTTGTGAAAGTGATTCTGGTTCATCGGACTCTCCGTCACCCATTGTGTACCAGACTCTAGAATTGGATGTGTCTGCTAGTCCTCTGCTGGATAGGTATCTGTTGAATCGGGCTGTGTGGATTGCTGTCATTCCGCCTAGTCCCATAGAGACGCTTGGGTATTCCCAGAAATCTGGCATCAGCCTTGGATGCGGGTATGAAGAAAGTCCGACTCCATCGCACTCCATTCGGAAGTGGTCGATGTTTTCTCGAGTTAGTCTTCCTTCCAGCCAAGCTCGTGAGTATACACCAGGGCTTGCGTGGCCTTGCCAATAAACGTGGTCGCCCCAACCATCCAAATCTTTTCCACGATAGTAATGGTTCTGTCCTACTTCCCACAGATGTGAGTTTGATGCAAACGTGGAGATGTGCCCTCCAATACCGTCATTGGCTTTGTTGGCGCGAGTAACCATCATCATTGCATTCCAAGAAATGATGCCATGGATCCTCTTCTCCATCTCCAAATCTCCGGGATAAGCCGGCTGTTTCGAGGGGTGGATTGTGTTGAGATATGGAGTGTTTACAACGTCGATTTCGATGCCTTCTTCCTTTGCTGCACCAATTGTTTGCAATAGGAGTCTGTGCGCTCTTTCAGGACCTAATGCATCGCTAACCGCACGAATTGCTTCTTGCCATTCAAGCGTCTGCTCCGGGTCTGGGTCGGGCAGTACATCTCGGAAATCGTTGTCACCCATGACCTCTCTCCAGTGGTGATGGGGCCATAGGCTCCCTTTCAAAGAATCGCTTTATTCGCTCATCACGTGATTGTACCAACTCAGCAATGCTTGGCTGCAATCAGATTCTGATTTCACTATCGATATGTTGCCTTGAATTCCACCGGTCATGAAGCCATCTGCAAGTGTTATCCCATCATGGACCGGTATGAGTTCCAATGTCTTTGTATGGTCTTTGTAAACGCCGATTTCGAAAATAATCCAAGGTTCTGCATCACCAACCAATTCTCTGAACATCTCAGTGAATAGAAAACTCGCCAAATCATCAGTTGTATGAAATGAGCAAAGACCGGAAAGAGTATCGAGCAGTGCCTCAGATTTTGGAATAAGATTCGGCTGAACGTCAATGATCCTAGACTTCGTCATCGTCAACAATGGCATATCTCCCATCTACTCACCCAATTACCGCCTACCTTGTCGTGCGTAAAACATCTGCGAGCAAGATAAGTTTCGCTGATTTACACTATGTTTCAAATGATGGCCACTCAAGCGAATGACATGGAGGGGGGCTTCTGGTTTGCAAATTCTTACGCCGAAGCCGCTGGAAGATTCCTTATCGCTTGCAACGATTTGCGAGAAGCAGGTCACAAAGTAGAGAGCGAGAGATTGGAAATCGGAATGACAGGCCCAGATGGAGAACCACTGTGCATTGATGTTGCAGTAGTAGGTTCACTTGAATCTGGAAAGGTGCTCTTGTCAAGTAGTGGAATTCATGGAGTTGAGGGTTATCCTGGAAGTGCCATCCAACTGGCAATATTGGATGACTTATGCAAAGAAGAGCCTTTCAAAGACCATGCAGTAATCTTCGTACACACCATCAACCCCTACGGCATGGCATGGTGGAGAAGATTCAATGAAAATAACGTCGATTTGAATAGGAATTTCTTGACTCGTAATCAAGAATATTCTGGTGTGCCTGATGGATATGAACAGATTAGAGAATTCATCAATCCGGAATCTCCACCGCCAAAGAAAGAGAAATGGTTCAAACTTAAGGCTCTCAATTTAATTCGCAAGTATGGATTTAACAATCTAAAACAATGGGTCGCTGAAGGACAATATGAATATCCAAAAGCGATACAGTACGGTGGAGATTGCTTGCAACCGGGGCCGGATTTACTTCTCAATTGGTTGGATAAAACTCTCAAAGTTGTAAAGAAAATTTGGGCAATCGACCTTCATACTGGACTTGGACCAAGTGGATATGATACTCTGTTAGTTTCAGAGGGCATGACTTTAGACGATTTCAATCATTTTGAGAGTCTCTTCCCTGGCCATATCGAAAGCCTTGACCCAAATGCAGGTGTTGGCTACCAAATTGTAGGTGACTTACACCAAGGATTGATTGACAGATATGACCACATCAAATGGCTGGCATTGACTCAGGAATTTGGTACATTCAAACCCACGCAAGTAATTCAAGCTTCAAGGGCTGAAAACCGATGGACTCAGTGGGGCAAATACATGACGGAAATTGATGCTAGAAGACATTGGAGTAGAGAGCAGATGCTTCGTACTTTCAATCCCAAAGACGTAGTATGGCAGCACAAAATTACATCTCGTGGTAGGCACGTCTTCAACACAGCAAGAGAAGATTTGCGCTCTTAGTTGCAATTATTCTGATTTGGTTGGAATTTGCACACGCCCGCTTCGGAGCCCGCCCAGGTTGTACACAATGAGCGCTGTCCCAATGAATGTCGGCATTAGCCAAACCACAATCCCACCCCCAATTGCGGTCAACAAAAACGCCGTGACTGTTGATATGGTTCCCGAACCCATGAAAATACCGTGAAGTCGGATTCTTTCTTTCCCTCGCGGGGCAATGCCACTCTTCAATGATAGACGTTGGAAATAGGTCAATGCGCCACAAATAAAAGAAAATACCAGAGGGACAATTGCGAAACTGGCTTCTTCATTCCAAGGCCCAACACCTCCGAATGCAATATCTGCCGAAATGAAAAGAAGGCCTAGAGTGCCGATAGTTCCTATGCCTATGAGCGATTGATCTATGCTGTTGACAGCCCCTTTTCGATTCTGCCCAAGCCTCCAACCCACGAGGACCATGTAAGTAGAAAAGAAAGCGATGAAAAGAAGGAAATCAGTACTCCCAAGCCACCACAAAATTACTGCCGTCAAACCAACACCCACCATGGCAAGAGCGTAAATTCTCCCTACCTTTGCATGAAATTTTGGTCCTTTTTCAGTGAGAAAAGCAAGGGCGGCAGTAAGCAATGCTACACTACCAAAAGCGATGTGCATGAGAAGAAAAACTGTGTCCATTTCCATTCAACCACCTACCTAGACAGAACACCCCTTCGCATTCACCGAATCGCCTTCACCAGTGTTTGGACATTCATCAAACCGGTCGTACACTCCATCGCCATCATCATCAATCTCGCCGTCATCGTTGGTGTCCAATTGGGAAAATGTGCACCCAAATTGGTCAACTTCTTCCCAGAACCATGTGTCTGAGTTATCGCATAAATCCAAATCATTGTGTACCCCGTCTATGTCTACATCATCTTCAATCATGGAATATGTAGGTGTCCCCAAGGTCATGCCGACTACCATGCCAAAACCAGTCAACACAACAGCAAGGTCTCTGACTGCATGCGCAGGGAAGTACAAAGGCGTAACAACGAGAATCCACACGACGTTTGTAACCAACCCGAGTTGGGCTGCCGTGTTGGTGCGGTACACTTGCGTGTAGCTCCCCGTCACATCATGGCTGAAGGTCAAAAAGACGAGGATCATGGACACCATCGATGCCGTGACCCATACCGCAAGATGTGGACGAATCAGGAGGAAATGGCGTTCCATGTCCAGTTTTCCATCCTCGGAGGCTTCAGGAGAGAGCAATTCCATGAGGATGTAGAAACAACCCGCGAGCAAGGTCAGCGCAAGCGTGGTAAATGGAGAGATTTGCACCGTCGGGCTTTCGTATGCTAAATTCCACTTGTAGAATGCATGCCAAGACAAGGAGGTGATGGCAATGAGGAGGAGAATCCATGTCGTGAGCATCCAGTGGAATTTCGGCTTATCCTCGCCTTCCAAAACGGCTCTTTC
>JBMYVD010000042.1:0-914 GCA_049606035.1 Candidatus Poseidoniaceae archaeon
ACCCTGTTTTTGCACATGACTAAACGTCTCAAGGCGCAATTCGTGCTGAACGGTTTGTGCTAAATTTCTCCACAATACGCCGTAGAAATATTCGAAAAGCGATTCAAGTCCCCAAATGAAGAATGTAAGAACCGATAGCAATATCAGTTGATGCCAAGCATCTACAATCCCGAAACCAGCAAGAAACGACTCCTCTCTTTGTACGACAACATCCACTGCAAGTCCAATTAGCAAAGGAGGTGCTAAGTCCCATATTTTGTTGAGTACCGAACACAAAGTTGCAAGTCGTATCGTACCTTTGTGAGGTGACATATATTTCAGCAAACGCTTGAATGGTCCACCTTCACTCATGGAGGGGCTAATTATTGACAGTATGAGAATTCTCGCATTGAATCACAAATCATATTTCAAAGATAAGCATAATTGAGTATCGCCAATTCCGCTAAGATATGGAGTGGACGCGTAGCGGAGAGGATCTGTTCGTTCGGCTTGACCCGGGAGAAGAGGTTCACGAAAGCCTGCAAAAGCTAGCGGATGAAGTTGGGTTTAATGCAGCTGCAATAACTAGTGGAATTGGAAGAACCAGGGACACGTTATACGGTTTCATGAATGAGGATGGAGTCTACATCCGAAGAAATTTGGACTCTCCATCTGAATTGGTCAGCCTTTCTGGAAATATTGCTAGAAAAGAAAATGGTGACGCCTTTACACACATTCACTGCTGTTGGTGTGATGATGACAATACCGTACACGCAGGTCACATGTTCCAGTGTGTGACTCATGTTGTGGCAGAAATCCACATCAGAATCCTATCACAAGCGATTATGACACGATGTCCTCTTCCAGGTGTTGAATTACTCGGACTACAATTTTCGTGATGTTCATATCAATCGATGTTGGTGAGAAATTATGAC
>JBMYVD010000042.1:921-2491 GCA_049606035.1 Candidatus Poseidoniaceae archaeon
ACTCGGACTACAATTTTCGTGATGTTCATATCAATCGATGTTGGTGAGAAATTATGGCCGGTCAAGAGAGAATCGAGTTTCTAGCCGGCGCAATTAGGTATCACAGAGAGTTGTACTACAATCACTCTGCTCCCGAGATTACAGATGCTGAATTCGATGCTTTATGGGACGAATTGAAACAACTCGACCCGAACAATACCGTACTGCATGAAGTAGGGCCAGAACCGCTTCCAGGAACCGTGAAAGTAGAACACATGTTCCCAATGCGTTCTCTAGACAAAGGAACCGAGGACGAAGATATCGTTCATTTTGTAACCCAGTCAACTTTTGGTGGTAAGAGGTACCTCGCCCAACCAAAGTTGGACGGTTCAGCGTTGTCACTGGAGTACGTCGCAGGCAACTTGCACAGGGCAGCCACAAGAGGAAGTGGCGAGCGAGGAGAGGACGTCACGCTAAACGCCAAATTGGTGGCAAACGTTCCTCAGAGGTTGAACATACCAATCGATTGTCACGTCAGGGGAGAGGTTGTGATGCCTCTTGCAACATTTGAGGAGAAATATCGCGAAGTCTCTCCAAATCCGCGTAACCTTTGTTCTGGCGCTCTAAGGCAAAAACACGGAGATGGTAAGGCCGAAGCTTCAGATCTTGTATTCTGGGCATACGACGTAAAATTCCCCAATGAATCACCTGATGCAACAAACGACAGCGAGTTACTTTCTTGGTTACAGAAAGTAGGTATCGAACCAGCGCCTTGGGAAGTCTTTGATTCAGAATCTCCGCAAAAAGATATGATTGCCCATACGGAGAAATGGAGAGGTTTGAGAGCATCTTACGAATTCGAAATTGACGGTATAGTGTTCAAGTTAGACAATTTGGAACAGAGAGAAAATCTAGGGATGACCGCACATCATCCTAGATGGGCCCTGGCTTGGAAATTCCCTTCACAAGAAGCAGTTTCAGTTCTACTTGACGTTGACTGGCAAACCGGCAGAACTGGAACGGTAACCCCTGTTGCTAGGATTGCTCCACAGATGGTAGGCGGCGTAACTGTTGAAAACGTAACACTGCATAACGTGGGAGAAGTAGAGCGCTTAGAGATAAAAATCGGTGACAAAGTCAAGATTACTCGTAGAGGCGACGTAATTCCAAAAATCATTGAGAACTTAGGTAAGGCTGAAGCCAGCGATTTGTCCAATAGATTCCACGCAGACGGAACTCAATTTTCAGGTGAACTTGTATTTGGTGAAATCTCAGTTCCAAAAAATTGTCCAGCATGTGACAGAGAACTGGAAATGGAAGGGGCATTCCTAAGATGTACAGCTTTGGAATGTGACGCGAGAACTGCTAGGGCCCTAACATACTGGTGCCGGACTCTAGAGATGGATGGCATTGGTGAGAAACTAATCGAGGCTCTGTTGGATAGCGGTATGGTTTCAACGATTGCAGACCTGTACCGATTGAGTCATTCCGATATTACAAGTCTAGAAAGAATGGGTGACAAGAGTGCTTACAATGTGCTAGATGAGTTAGCAAAGACGAAGACACTCAATCTTGCGAGATTTTTACACGC
>JBMYVD010000042.1:2591-13158 GCA_049606035.1 Candidatus Poseidoniaceae archaeon
GGTCCTGAAGTCGCTACTACAATTTCCCAACATTTCTCCAGCCTTGAGAGATTATTAGATTGGGTTGAGAACGGTGAAATTGAGGAATTAACCACAATAGACGGCATTGGCGACAAGGTTTCTACAATTTTCAAAGAAGGAATTTTGAAACGAATTGACCTAATTTCCGAATTGTCTCAAATCATTACAGTAACCGACGAAGCAGAATCAGCGAGTGGCGTGTTAGATGGACAATCATTCTGTATTACAGGGTCATTATCTCGGCCGCGAAAGGAAATAGCTCTTGCAATTAAGAACGCAGGCGGCAAGGTTGTAGGAAGCGTTAGCGGAAATCTGGACGTTCTCGTTGCAGGCGAAAAGGCAGGAAGTAAATTGGCTAAAGCGCAAAGTTTGGGAGTGAGTGTTTGGAGTGAGGAGAATTTATTCTCCAAAATTTCGGAACCCAAAAAAGGTCCCAAGACGCTGTTTGAGTTCTGACGTCAAACACATGATACTAAAAAGACCCCAAAGTTAGCAATGCTATGCGTTCTAAGTTTGCAGCATTGTTGCTAGTGTCTCTGCTACTCGCAGCAGCAGCACCTACTTCGATTGGAAAAATGAATGGAAAGTTCTCTTCTGGAAGTGGCTGTGGCTGCCACTACGGTGGTAGTGCAACGGTTTCAATGTCAGGCCAACCATCGTCATACAATCCGGGTACAACTTACACACTTTCAATCTCGGTATCTAACGGAGTGTCAGGGAGCAACGGTGGTTTCAGTCTAGAAGCAAGTAAAGGACTCTTTAGTACTGGTGGTGTAGGAATAATGTCCGTCAAGGTAAACAGTGCTGGAGATAGTGCAACTCACACCACAAATAGTTACAGAAGTTGGAGCGTGGATTGGACAGCACCATCAGCAGGTTCAGGTTCAGTCCAATTCGATCTTGCAGGTCTTACAGCAAACGGTAACAGCGCAACCAGCGGGGATGCCTGGGGTACAACCACGATTACTGTGCCTGAAGGCGGTGCCCCTGCACCAAACAATCCACCTAGTGCATCTGGACTCCAGTTCACTCCTTCGAACCCTGTCACAACTGACACACTTACTCTATCCTATACTTACCAAGACCAAGATGGAGACTCTGAATCTGGAACTAAAATTCGCTGGTACAAGGACGGCCAATTGATTTCTTCAAGAAACGACCAAACAACTGTCCCTCCATCATTGACATCCAAAGGAGAAACTTGGAATGTCACAGTAACACCAAGCGATGGAGAAGATGATGGGACCCCTGTGCATTCATCTACTCTAGTAGTTGTAAACTCCATTCCGATGATCACTTCTGCTGAGATTACACCCGAGAATGCTTTGGAATCTGATGACTTGAGTTTGATTCATTCCTCATCGGATGCAGACAACGATGTTAGAACGGTTAGTGCCACAGAATGGTATGTTGATGGCTCAAAGGTTTCAGCGTTTGACGGCGACATAACAATCCCATCAGTTGCGATCAGAGACGGAGATGTTTGGTATGCTAAGGTCAAGGTTAACGATGGTGAAGTAGACAGTGATTGGTTTACTACTCAAGACGTAACTATAGGCAGTGACAACACACCTCCTGTCCTACAAAGCGTATCAATTTCAGGTGGCCCGTTTACTACCGTTGATGACATACAAGCAACAGCTCAAGCGACCGATGCTGACAATGACGCCCTGACTTACGAATGGGATTGGCCGGGAACCATGGGTGCTGTAACCTCCTCTATGCTTCCTTCATTCTACACTGAGAAGGGAGAATCTTGGAAGGTAAGAGTTAGGGTAACTGATGGAGAAGTTTACTCTGACTGGATGGAAAGTAACTCGGTTGTAATCCAAAACACTGCACCTGTACTGTCCTCACTAAATATCGACCAAGATGAGGTCTATTTTGAGGAAGATGCTACCTACACCTATGAGGCATCTGATATCGATGGCGACCAGTTAACGGTTAGTGAATCTTGGACGCGAAGTGGCGATTTGCTAACTCTTACTCTGTCAGTATCTGACGACGATATGGCCAATTCCAACACTCTTACTGATACAGTGATCATTGCAAATTCACTGCCTACTCTCTCCTACAATGGCGAAGTGACTCAAACAGCATTGGTTGATTTGAGCCCACAAATCGAATCTGATGACGCTAATGGTGATACAGTTACCCTCTCGTGGCAATGGATGAGGAATGGCTTCATGACCGATGAAACAGACCCAACAATTTCCGCAAACAAATTGGGTGCAGGAGACATTTGGACCGCAATGGTAACTCCAAACGACGGAATAGACGATGGCCAGATACTATCTATTGACTTTTCAATATCAAACACTGCGCCGGTTGCCGTAATTACAGCACCAGACAAATTGGTAAAAGGCGCAATGGTTACCTTCTCGGCTACAGATTCAACAGACGTTGACGGTGCGGTTGTTACCGCAATATGGAGTATTGACGGTACTGTAATGCACAATGGAATGACATTCACAACCACTATGGAAAGTGCATTAAACTTGGAAGTCAAGGTAATCGACGACCTTGGAGCAAATGATGTCACCTCGCAGTCATACATTGGAACAGCACCTCCTAGTGCTAGTAACGTCAATGCAAAATTGGACGGAAGCGATGTCGTAATTACATGGCAGGGCGATGCTGAAGACTGGGCAATCCTACACAATGGAGAACAGATTGGCACGACAGCAGAACTGAAGTTCAGACATACTCCAACAATAGAGGGCCAGCACAATTACAGCGTTCTAGCAATAATGGATGGTCAAGTAATACAGGACGATTCGGCAGGCGTCAGCACTTCAGTCGAGTTGACTACCAGTCTAGTTGCAGAAGCACCAGGTCCAAGCGAAACAGCAGGTTTGGTATTCAGCATCGTAATGTTGTTGATTGGACTGGTGGGAATTGGTCTCTCATTCATGCCTAGGAGGGATTGAATGAGATTCAAAATAGCAATTGTATTGCTATTGATGATTTTGTCAACTACAATCAGCACTGCAAATCCTGGTGGGAAAGGAGACGCAGTCCGTTCCAGAGACTGCGCTGGCTCCTGTCACGGTTCTTCTTCGACAAACGGGTCTTCCGGTGCGGAATTAATTATTCAATTCCAAAGCGAAGTTTATGCTGGTCTGCTCACGGAGATTGAAACCTCGGTTAGTTTTGCAGAAGTCAGTTCAAACAACATGGTTGGATTGACACTTTTGATTAATTCAGATGGTGCTAAGGACCTTCCAGCAAATGATGGTTGGGAAATCATAACCGATCCAAATGGTGGTACTAACAATTATGTCGAAATTGTAGACTCATTTTCTCTAGATAGCATGGTCTCACAAACATGGACTCTTAGAGCACCATCCAACCCAGGTGACTACAATTTGTATTTGGCAATTCAGCACGGTTCACCAAATGGGGGAATTGCAATGACTGGCATTTCCTCTGTACAACCTGTTTCAGTCACTGAAGTTCCTGAAAACCTACCTCGCCTAGCTGATGATTGGCAACCAGTGAACAGCAGATTACTGGGTGAGGAAACCGAGATTACGTTAGAGACTCTTAACACAGATTCAGTTGTAGTGGAACTACAAAGTGGTGGCGAAATTATCAATCTAGAAGTTGTTGAAAACAAGTTTACTATACCTGCTGCAGTTAATCCCGGAGTTGTACAATGGCGAGTTATTTTAGATGGTGAAGGGCCAACACAAACCTCACCTTGGTTTAGATTGAGCGCAGTCGAGCCGGGGTGGGAAGTTGATGATACTGCGCTGTATCTGCAAGGGTTCGCACTATTGATTCTCTTTGCAGGACTGGTACTCGTTCAGAAGCCGTCCTCATCTTCTGAGGTAGAAAACAAGTATGACAATACAGCCGAAGTAAATTCACAATTTGGAACGATTCAAGAAGAATCACAAACGCAAACCAATACTGTAAGGCCGCTGCCCGCAGGAGGTCTTCCAGAAGGTTGGACTATGGAGCAATGGGAATACTACGGCCATGAATACCAAGGGGGATTCCAATGATTTCCTCTGGCACCTTCCACGTGATTGCAACCGAACTAACTGTTGGTACCTTCGCACTATCCGGTGTTGCTTTCCTGTTGTGCGCTTTGAATAAGGGTCCAAGTTCGAAAGAAGCCGTAGCTCATTGGGCTCTGCTCGGTGGATTGATTGCAACACCTTTTGCAATAATCAGCGGTGTAAATGCGATTAGTGGAGAAGGAATTGATAATCCAATGTTAGCAAACAAATTGCTTCTATCAATGACTTCTGCTGGGTTAGCAATCGGCCTTCTTCTTCGAAAGATGTGGGGCTCGACCGTGGATTTACGACACTCCAGTATCGGAATGATCTCTGTAGCCTTAATGCTAACAACTGCAGGAATCGGAGGGGAGTATTCCAGAGGGGAAACCCTTCTCTTATTCATTCCAAAGGATACCGTTATGCTATTTCCAATGTGGGCAAGCATCACAATTCTAGCACTAGGATTAGCGATATTCGCTAAATCAGCCGTACAACATCGAAGTTGATGAGGGCGCAGAGCTTCCCTCCGCACCTTCCATCATGCTCCTGATTTGTTCTTCCAATTGCTGCGCCTCTTCTAGGAGAGGTTCATGGTCTAGATCAGCCACAGGCATCATCTTGTTTAGTTGCTCAATAATTACTGCAGCAGCCCTTGCATCTGGGAAACGAGGGTCGGCTTCGACCATGATACTCATGATGTTCCTGCCACGGCTTGCTCCTTCGCTAAGCATTGCTCCGGTCATTCCTTTGATTACACCTTGTTCGAGTAATTTGATATCCATTTCTTTGAGTAGTTCGGCCATCTTCGGAGTTGCTGCAACTCCTAAGACATCGACTTCTTCCGTGTCTTCATATTCCACCAAAGGTTCGTTTCCATTCAGACCACCTTTCATTCCCTTTCTAGCGAATGCATCTATTAGTACTCCGACAGCGGCCTTTTGTTCCCTCGACCACTCGAATAGCGAACTAACGATTTCGTTTACCAGGGGGTCAGGAACAATCATCTCGCTCATCAAGAGTAGTACTTTGTCGCACACGCCTTCGATTTTGCAAATCGGCTCACCTGCATACGCACGGATTGGCGGTAAGGGAACACCATCTTGAACCAAACAAATTGCAGGTAATTTTGGATGAGCGACTCCTCCAATGTATTCTAATTTCAAGTGGTCAATCAAAAAGTGTGCAACTACGCTTGATACCATTCCAACACTTGGAAAACAGCACACTACGAGCGCATCCTCTAGGTCAACATCCTTGTCAAGCCAAACCTTTGCTTGTTCCATGTTTGAGGGACAAACGTCCCCGTGTATAATCTCCACCCCTCATTTCTTCACTCCAATCCGAAGCGATTTGAAGGAGGTGCACTCAAGCAGGTGTATGGCCGAGGGAAAACCACACACACTTTCCCCCTCTGCTTGGAATAGATTCGAGACATGTCCTCGGATGTATTGGTTAAGTCGTCAACGCCTTCCGCGTAAAGCAGGAATGGCAGCCAGTTTAGGAACGGCAGTTCACGCATCGATTGAAGACTTGTTACAGGTCGACCTCTCTGGAAGAAAATCAGATGAAACCCATTGGTTACCAGATATGGCTGAAAGGTTCCTAAAACAAAGATGGGAAGAAGAAAAGGAGATCTTCTTCGCAACTCCAAGAAGGCCAATGTGGAAAGAAAAAGAGTGGGATAAGGCAAAACGAATGCAGCGTGGTGCAATCAAAATGCTCCTCGGACTAGTTGGGGCTGAAGGAGTAACTCCGCTTAAGACAACTATTGGCATTTGGAAAAGTATCCTATCTCGAGTAATAGCGGTCGAAGGTGAACTACGAACGAGTGACAATCGTCTAATGGGCAGGCTTGACATGCTCTTTGCTGATGTAGATTCGAGAGGTGAACTGCAGGGCTGGATTGTTGCCGACCTCAAAA
Source organism: Candidatus Poseidoniaceae archaeon (assembly GCA_049606035.1). GTDB lineage: Archaea > Thermoplasmatota > Poseidoniia > Poseidoniales > Poseidoniaceae > MGIIa-K1. Next base: position 8,544 of record JBMYVD010000042.1, read on the forward strand.
CTGGAAGAGCACCAGAATCAAAGTTGAAACCCGAGGTCGAGAGACAGTTACTGCTTTACAGAGATATTCTGCTGTCCAATAACCCAAACGCTCCACCAGTAAAGACCGAAGGTTGGTACACTGAAAATTCCACAAGATACACTGCATTAGGCGAATCTGTAATGGAAAAAGCCCTCGAAGCGTGGGAGGCAACACAACCAACTGATGTACCCCTCGAAGCAACACCAGGCCAGTCATCCTGTGGGGGCTTTTGTGATTGGAAAGCATGGTGCCCACACTGGTGGAATTGGAGATTGGAGAACGGAACACTTGGCACTGAGGATTTTTCAGATTCTGTGATTTTGCTACACCATTTTGATGATAGAAATGGGTCTGGAATTGCAGAGATATGTGAGCCAGCGAATGCTGAAGGAAGAGCGATGCCTACAGGTATACAGGTTCCAATTAATTTCGATGGTAGGGGAAAGGAGGCTTTGCAAGAGCTACTTGCAACCGGTCACCAAGGTCCAATTTTTATCGGGAGCGCTATGACAAACCGAGAAACTTGGCGGGTTGGTCATTGGTGCGATGTTCTCGCTTGGTCACCCATTCCTGATGCTTGAAATGAAATCTTTCAGAATTTCTCTAGCATCATCATCCTCAACTCCTTTTGGAGACAGTAACCAATCCACATAACGTGGATCTTCATTCTCTATTGTTTTCAAATCCTTACCTCGATGCCTACCAAAAGCAATGATGTAGACGCCATCATCAATCTTAACGCGCCCATTTTTGTCGAGCGAATCTAAATCAGATAGAGAACGACCTAAGTCGCTCTCTTCCTTTCTCGCTTCACCAGATATCAACCAGCGCTCAATATCTTCAAGGGAGCGTCTGAAACTTGATGGATGGTCTCTCATTAACTTCCACAGAAGTAGTAGGCTTGCTGCAGCATCTGCAGCTGCATCGTGAGCGTTTGATAGATCGATTCCATGTCTAGCACACTGGGCCCCAAGGTTGTGTGGCCTAGGTATCTTCAACCGCCTAACCGTTTCCAGAGTATCTAGTACAACAACTGGCTTGGGAGGGGAAATTCCACACCGGAAGAATTCATTCTCTAGTAGAGGCATATCGAATTTTCTTGCATTGTGTCCCACTATAACCGAGTCTTTCATCAGGTCGCTAATTTCCTTTGCATAGTGATTGAAATTTGGCTTACCTCTGACATCGGAATCGTAGATGCCATGCACATTTGAGGCACCGTATGGAATGGGGCGCTGTGGATTGATTAGCACTTCATAATGGATAGGTGTTCCATCAGAATCTGCTCCAATCAATGCAATTTGTACAATCTTGTCGCTATTGGTAGATATTCCAGTAGTTTCTAGGTCGAAAGCCAAGACCCTGTGCCCTTGGAGAACGTCGACCATAGTTGTGGGTAATAGCCGCATCAAATGAACATCACTACCAAATTTCTATTTCGCTAATACACTGACAGGTGTGTATGGGCATCTGGGATTGGCTGAAAAAAAAACCCGAAGAGCCTGAGCAAAAGCCTGCTGAAATTATTGTTGATTTACCAGAGTTGGACAAGGAAGCTCTCCTTGAGGAAACAAAATCAGTTTTTGAATCAGAAAATGAAGACGTTAAGGAACTGCAACTTGTTGATGCTACCCCAGAATATGATACCGGAAAGGTTGAAATCGAGGATTTGCTCAATGATGAAATGAGTTCAAATTATGAATTGAATACAGTCGATGAATCAGAATACGAGGACCTCCTTGAAGATGCAGAGATTATTGGTGACCTACCTTCAGAAGTTAGTTTCGAATCGTAAAAAACCTGTCCATATAGGGGACAGGGTTAGATAAGAAGCGCCCGAGCGCAAATCATGAACAGCAAGAGAGGGGTATTCTTATCCGCCATCTTGCTGGTGCAGTTACTTGCTGGCTGTACAGCGGTTTTGGATTCTACTACCGACCCAAGAGCAGCACTAATTGCAACTCCAAATGAGATACAGTTAGGCGAGGAAGTAACATTTGATGCAAGAGCCTCAGATGCGATTGAAGGAGTAATTACCGAATTTGCTTGGGATTTTGGTGACGGAACTCAGGCTACAACCATTGCTGGATTTACTTCACATCAGTTCCTACGTTCTGGACAATTCAATGTAAAACTAACAGTCACGAATGATGGTGGCGGAAGTGATTCAACCACTGTGCTCGTTAGAGTAAACGGTGCTCCGCAGATCAATCTATCAATTCCAGAGGTTGTACGCAGCGGGGACATTGCGATGTTGGATGCATCACAAACAGTCGACCCAGAAGGAAGCCCAATGAAATTCATGTGGGATTTGAATTTCTTAGAGGACAGTAACGGTGACGGAGACACGAGAAACGATATCGATTCAACTGAAGAAATCGTATACTTGCCAACCGACACTAGTGGAACAATTCTAGGTTCACTAACCGTCGATGACGGTGAAGGAGGTGTAGCCTCACAGCCTTTCACTATCGAGGTACAAACTCGCAAATTCAAAGTTGGTTGGATTAAGGAAACCTTAGAATGGAATTATGATGATTATCTAGCCCAAGGAGAGACATGGTCTGACAACATGACTCCAGGCGAAGGCGTCAGAATAATGGCTTACGAGGCGCTTCTTGAGTTGGACCAGGATTTGGTATTCCCACCAGATAATTTTACTCTTTCACTTAAGGTAACTGAAGATGCTTACAAGCGCAGTGCTCAAACAAGCCCAGGTAACATCACACGAAATGAAACTACAATGGCTGAATTAGAAGATAGTGAATTGAATCCTACGCCAGAAGAGGGGATTTATGACTCAGATAGTGCGGAGGAGTTACTTGGTTCTCTGTTGAGTGAGCCAGGTGCAAGATTCGGCCAGGGCGAATGGGTTTGGACGATTGTTGCACAAAATGCAGACCCAGATTCAGTAATCCCTGGAACACCAGACCCCGACGGCGGTAATGACTACACATTGCGAATTGTAATCACAGTACTCACTCCGGTTCTAACCGAAGTTGCTTACGACTGATTCAGTTGAATTGAATTGGCTGAACAGTTTTCCAGTTAGCATTAGCCAACTTCTTAGCCTTTCCATCAGCGATAATTGGGTGAATGTGATTCAGTCTTCCATGCATTCCATGGACTCCAAATTTAACTCTGAGTTCGACTTGTCTATCTCTCTCAGCCGCTTCCAACTGTTCATCATCAAGCTCAACACTTGCTAACTCCTTTCCGCTAGTTGCAGAGGAGATTGAGAACCTGTTTCCGTTTAGGTGAGTACGTGGCTTGAAGTCCATGTCATCTGGGTCGTTCATCCACGCTTCGACGTCTATTGAGAGGTAATCGCGAATCCCGACTCTCTTGATTTCGACAGAATCTACCATGGTGACCGAATCACCCGAGAGGCCGGCAATTGAAAATGTCTCCCATTGATTGGGACATTCGGGATTTTAACCTACTCTTTGATATGGGTTGAATGTGATTTTGGGTTTATGTCTCCACCGACAAGAGGTATAGGTACTCAGAAAAAAGCAAGACTGCAACGACTCAAAGATGAAATAAAGCGATTTGTCTTTGCAAATCCTGGTTGCAGCGCACAAACAATTGTCGCTCATCTAACTCATGACAAGAAACTCAAAAATCACGGACTGACACCGAGAAAAGTGGGATTCTTCATTCCTAGACATCTAAACTCACATCTAACCTGGTGGCAAGACCATGTTGCTGGAAGAAGAGTTTACGGACCAGAGGACACAGAATAATCGACAGTCTCAAAGTGCTCCATCTATGCCAGCGTTGTATGAGTGGCGTTACTGCCTATTTCGATTTGGACGGCACTCTCCTAGATGCCTCCAGCGAAAAAAGCCTCACTGGCATGCTGGTAAAACGAAGACCGTGGAGGATTCCAATCGGCACGACGATGTGGACTCTTGGGTTTTTTGGGAATTTACTCAGGGGCAGATCTGTATATGATGCAGCGAGAAATAGAGGCCATCTCGCCTTGTGTAACTGGGAAACCTTGCGAAAATACTCATCAGAGTTGGTAGAATCAAAGTTGTCGAAAAGAGTTAGCCTTGAGGCAGTTGAGAGATTAAATTGGCACAGGGATTTGGGGCACAGACTCGTATTGGTTACAGCCACGGTAATGCCGATGGCACAAGCGATGGCAGATTATCTTGGGATGGACGCAGTTTATGGCTGCGGGCCAGAGGAAATGACAGGAATGATGTCAGGCTCAGAAAGAGGTTGGAGCGTCCCAAGAAGAAAGGGTAAGGTTCCAATCGTCAGGCAAGATGCAGAGGATGTAGGTCACAACCTGTCCGATTGTTGGGGTTATGGAAATACCCATGCGGATTCATTCTTCATGTCCATAACTGGTAATCCTGTTGCGGTTAACGCTGAGGGCAGACTGAAGAAGATAGCCAAAGAGAAAGAGTGGACACAATTCGAATGGCGTGTTTGATGCCCGTCGCGCTTAAATGGGGAAGGCAGGTCGCCGAGATTACACTGGCCCCATAGTGTAGCCTGGATATCACAGTGGCTTGCGGAGCCACGAACCCGTGTTCGAATCGCGGTGGGGCCGCCAATTGATTTCAGATGGCATTGGCCC
>JBMYVD010000043.1:0-12501 GCA_049606035.1 Candidatus Poseidoniaceae archaeon
AGCACAATCCACGTTATTTCCAGAGCAGCGGACTAATCATTCAGCCTCAATCGAGATTTCAGGTTGCTCAACTTTGATCTTCATTAGAACTAGGATGATTATTGCTTGGAAGGCAGCACCGGCTAGGAATAGGTTAGGGAAACTTCCATCGAAAGCATCTAAGATTCGTGGTGATAGAGCATTTCCTGCAAAGGCTCCCACATTTACAAGGGTCATGTAGATCGAAAATTGTGTTCCTCCCAAGTCCTTTGTTGTCAGAGACATTAGTAAAGCTAACAGGTTTGCTCCAACGATTGCCCAAACAAATGTCCAGAACATCCATGCAGTTCTCATGAAAGATTCGCTTTCCCATTGGCTCCTTGCTCCAGACCATAGTACTGTCAACACAGTTCCAGTAATTACAGCATAAAACAATGTGTCACGGCTACCAAATCGAGTTCCAAGGAATCCTCCAATTAGGAAACCAAGCATTGTTGAAAGAATGATTGGGCCTCCCTTTGTGTCTAGGAATTTATCAGCATCCCAATCTAATTCATCGACGAATAGGAATTCCCACTGGAAGTCAATTATTCCTAAGCCTGTACCCATTCCTCCTCCAATCCACATGATTGTGCACAACAACAAGGCCCATTTTGCGGATGTGTCAGAAACTGCATTTTTGAATCCTGTTACAATTTCACCCAGTTTCATTTGCTCAGTTGGAATTTCTTCCTGCGTAGCAGTTCCTTCGCTCCATGGGAACCGCTTGTCATCTTCAGTTTCCTTAACCACGATTGGAATCAACAATAACAACAGAAGAACTGGAAGTTGAACTAACAATGCTGCTTGGAATCCAGAGTCTAGTAACACGCCACCAAGGACAATTACTGCGAACATTGCTCCGAATCCTTTTGCTACGAACATCAATCCGTTGGCAATCGGAATTTCATCTTCATGAAGTACTTCGACTGCCAATGCATCAGAGGCTACGTCTTGCAGTGCAGCGAAAATATTGTGAATCAGGAAAAACAAACCAAGCGTCTCCAAGTCCTCTCCGGGATCATCAATCAATAAGAAAGCAGCAATAGTTGCTGCCATTCCAAGTTGAGAAATCATTACCCAAGGCCTTCTCTTGCCCATTGACCTGAATTGGAATCGGTCAATTAGTGGACCAAGGAATAGTTTTCCAATCATCCATGGAAGCATACCCATTCCGATCAAAATTACCTTTTCATCGTCGGTCATTTGGCCTTCATCAACTAGGAATGTAACTAGTGCGGTTGCTACGAAAAACCATGGAATTCCTTGCGAGAAATACATTGCACACAGTGTGCCGATTCTTGCGAATTTGCTGTCCTTCATATTGGCTTGCATGAACACCCTTTTACAAAAGGCGGACAAATACTTATCGCCGGCTTTCAATTATGATAGGGCGTTAATAAAGGTGGTTTGAAAATCAGGGTTTCCAATTTGTCTGATTGAGATGAGGCTTGAACTGCTCGGGAGATTCATGCTCTTCTAGCCTGTCAAGAAGCCAGGTAACCCAGTGGAAAGTTCCCATTCCTTCCTCCAGTGTGATTGCACTTTGTTCTGCCATGGAGTATCCGTATTCGACCATCTCCATCATTCGCCTCAAACCTGGGCCAATCAAGGTAAGGTATCCTTTGTAAAATGAGTACACAATATCAAAGGAGAGATTACGATTGAATGTCATTACTGCATGGTTTGCCATTAGAACAATTACAGCGTTTGTAGCATCTTTTTGTTCCCTTGTTAATCCCATTAGTTCCTCGGGAGACATATCCTTAGTAACAACCGTGCCGAATGTTGCAAAACCTCTCTGCACGAGGGGATTCTCCAGAGAATTTGCAATCGTTTGAGAAATCTCATACCTTCTATTTCGATTAACTTCCATGACTTGACGTAAACCGAATAGTAGAGTAAATACAATTGCTAAGCCACCCAACATTTCTCCTAACTGAGCGGCTGTTTCGAGATTCACGTCTTTTCGTTAATTTGGCGGTTGTTAAACAAATCGCATTATTCATGTCTAATTATTGACAAGTTTGATATCGAAGCCTCATATAGTCGATTTGTGAAAATTACTCGATTGATTGGTGCAGTTTTGGGCTCTCTCGACTTCATTATTTGTTCGGTTTTTGCGCTAATCATATTTTCAGAAAGTGAAACGATTTGGGGTTATGTTGCCGCAATACTCGTCGCAGGGTGGGGGGTTTTAGCTTTGGTTGTCCACATTGTGGACCTATCGAAAAAAGAATCAGAGCAGACTGCTCAGGAAAATGAAGAGGAGTCAGGCGCCGAGAGGGAGATTTGAACTCCCGTGTCCAAGGGACAGTGGATTTCGAATCCACCGCAATACCGGGCTATGCGATCTCGGCTGACAAGCCGCCCACCTGCACGACCATCATAAGCGTGATGTCACTCGGGTGAGATGATGAAGGTTGCACTGAAGGGCCATGGCCATGACCATTCGATAGAATTAGAAGTCGGCTCAACAGTAAAGGATGCTTTATACGTTGTTGGGATACATCCCTCAACTGTCATAGTAAGCCATCAAGATGTTGTTCTTCCTCATACTACAATACTGAAAGCAGATGTTTCACTTGAACTTACAATCGTCAGTTCTGGCGGCTAATCACATGTAGATTGAGTTTGGTGAATCTGACAATTCAGAAATCAAATCATCAGCCTTACCAGGATGCATCTCTTTGAGTTTATTTGCAAGTCTTTGTGTCGCATCTATTGGAACTGGGAGAGGTAGTGACCACCATCTGCGAATTGTCTCAAGCAATAATTGTGCAGCTACGGGGTCAACTGAGTTACCAATGGTTGTGGCAATATTACACGATGTTCTAACGTTTTTTACAGGACCTAAGGCAGTGATGAGTGCGGCCATTCCGATTACGCCTGCCTTTGGTTCATCTCTTCTTACATCGACACCATTTTTCTCTAATTGTATTCTATATTCCGATGAACTGGTAATGCAAAATACGTCTTTTCTTTCTGCCTCTGCAGACATTCCTGCTAATACTACAACCTCCCCTTCTTCAAACAGTTCGAGGACACTTAGTGCCATTTCTGACTGGCCTTCAGGTGTCATTGGTTGAGCGTCACCAGTTAATGTGAAAATCTCCCGGCCATCGATCTCTAGTCTAGACAAAAGTATGTGAGGTGGTTTGAGTAAACCGTTTTCATCCAATTTTGCAAGTGGGGGCAAACTCGGATGGATCAGCCTTGCAATTGGCTCTGCATCTAATTCTGTGTTGACTGCATCAATCGCCAATTTTCCGACGTCGCCTACTCCCGGCATTGCAACGAGTAGTGTCCCACCTAGCGTATTGGCCTTGCAAACCCAATCGATGAGGACACTCATGAAACAGTCATTGTTTTTCGGAGCAGTATAATGATTGGCATCATTCTTCTTCGCTTGACGCCAATGTAGGCAGTGTTTCTGCCCATCCGCTCTCTTCAACACCGTCGAGTTTCCTTCTCAAGTGTGCTCTCTTGTCCTCAGGTGACCACTTCATTGGTGCAGCGGCTTGTGAAACCCCTCCACATTGTGGACAAGTCGTCGAAAGACTGTGGTATCCGCAATCTTTGCACTTTTGCATCATCTGGCGGGCCATTTCACTCCCTCTCTGCCTCTGCAGAACCGCCTGCGGCTTCTACAACTTCGATGCAAGCTTGCGTAGCATTGGTCCAAGCATCCTCTGCAGTTTTGAAATCAGGTGCTTTCAAATCGATTCTGTATGATGGTGCTCCATCATAATGGCATGTAACGACTAATTCAGACTCCTTATCGGACACGTTCTCAGCTGCGATGAGTGCTTTTCTGATTACTTCAATACCTTCGGCTTGGTCTACGTTAAGTGTGAATCTTCCACGGATTTCTACAGTATCAGGAATGATGTTTTTGACGGCTAATTCGATGAATGGCTGTATCCAATCTCCTTCATATCCAATCTCTGTGAGTGATTCTGGAGTTTTCGCCGCTTCCTCAAATGCACCGTAAAGAGTTAGGAAGGATTCAGTTAAATCGGTTTGGTATTCCAAGTGCTCTTCCTTTGTCCAACCGACTTGCTCTGCTAGAACGTTTAGAAGTTGTTTTGCTCTTTCCTCATTCTTCCACTGAGCGAGGCGATCTCTTCTCCTTTCTTCACTTACAGACTTCAGGGATAGCTCGAGTGATTTGTTGTCTTTTCTTGTACGCATTACTTTGCATATCAAGCGCTGTCCAGGTCTAACGAATGCTCTAATATTCTTAACCCATCCACTAGCGATTTCACCAATGAAAATGAACCCTTCAATTCCCTCGTATTCGTCGAGGTCAACGTATGCACCGTTTTGCTTTACTTCACGGACCACAGCGACGACTAATTCGCCTTCGCTAGGGCCGTTTTCTAGTAAATCACTTGCCATGGAGGACTTGCCTCCATTCACTCAAGTGTCTCAACGACGTTACATCCAACCAACTGGGCATTTCCACCAGCAGGATTGGTCAATAATGAACCACAAACACCGCAAACAATCGATGTAGTAGCTCTGGAGAAGATAACGGTTTCATGGGAGCAATCACGGCAGGAAACTTTCAGGAATTTTGCTGTCATTTTTCACACCTCAATTGTCTACAAGTTCGAATTTCTTTGCACGCTGGCAAGGAGCGTAGTGAGCCTTACCGGTTTCTGTGCAGCGGAATAGAATGTTGACACGCTTTGTTGGCTTTTCACGGCCGTCTGGCTTTGGACGTGGGAAACCACGGTATCCAGCCATGACTCTTCGGAAACGGCGCTGACCCCACTTCAGTTCACTAGCGCGCTTCTTCTTGACACGCTCTACTGTATGCATGGTGTGCTTGCCAGCACTTGGGCTGTAACGCTTTACTTGACGTGGCATCTTTACCATAGTCTCACCTTGAGCATTCGGCCCACAAGCGTCCTCTATTTAGTGGTGACGGAATGGCAAAAATGGCAAATCACGCCACTGAGGCCAATTATACCGGTGAGGTTGATAAGTCCTCTTGCAGCCGAGGCATACATGAATCCAATGCTAGAGGCGGCTCTCTTGTTCTGGATTCCGTTGTGTATAATTCCTGTTGGGGTATGGCTCTCAATTAGTGGAAAGACGAAATCATTTGGCAAGGTGATTGCCTTAGTTGGTCTAATTCTAGTAATGATCTCATCATGGACTGTTCCTGACTCTGACTCATCTGCAGGAGGCCACCTCATTCTTACTATAATTGCTCCAACACTGCTCTTGGCTTACGGCATTCATGGCATGGTCTTCGGGGGTAATGTGCCGGTTGGTAGATTAGATTCTAGTGCTAGATGGAGCGGTACAATCGCGGTATTCGTCTCTTTAGGCATTTTCTGCTTGATGCACTGGTACAGTTTCACACCGGTTTGGCGCGATGGTGAAGTTAATCCATATTGGATAGTGTTTTGGCCAACGTTCCTTCTCTTTTCAACCTCATTGTGTTCAGCATCTGCTGTAGCTCTTGCTACATTTGGTGATAATCGATTTAGTGAATCATTAAAACTTGCAAGCCTTTCTATCCTGATGGCTGGTATTGCTCTCGCTGCGATGATATTTGATGGCTATCTCACGACTGCAGAACAATTCAGAGATTACCTTTGGCTATCTGCTGCTGATATTTTTGGAACTTTATTGGGTGGCGCACTAGCTATCGGAGTATTGGCAGTTGTAATCTGGTCTTATGAAAAATCACTTCCCGTTCCAGAATCATCTCCACCACCGACAGATGAAGAAATCGAGCACGTGGTTTCTCTTGCTATATCACACATAGGAGGTGAAGAAGAATGAGACAGTCAACATCCTCCTGGCGTTTATTGATGCTCGCCGCATTGTTACCAATTTTGGTCTTAGTTGCCATCGATGTTTCTCTAGACAATGATTCTCATCCAGAATCTTTCAAGAGATTTGGTAATGCCGTCCTTACATCATACATTATCGTGGGCTTAATCCTAATCGGTAACCTGTTCTTTTACGCGGACTCCAGGCATCGCCCATCCGTACCATTTGTGGGGATGTTCTTTGCATTAGGTATTGGAATGCTAATTGCATGGGCTCTGATATCGCAAGACGATTTGTTACTGGAAGCCAACAGTGGATTGCGTGCTCAAATGCTGTCTAACATTGTCCATTTGCTGGTTAGTGGAACAGCCATGTTAGTCGCTTCGCTTCTTGCAATAGGCTTCACATTTGCAGCAATAACGGGCAGAGAAAGAAGGATTTTGTTTGAAGAAGAGTGAGAATTCTCTCACCCGTCGATTTGATAAAGGGAGGGCCGGTGGCCCAGCCGTTAGGTGATATCATGGCTAAGGGTACTCCATCTATGGGTAAGAGGCAGAAGACCACCCATATTCGTTGCCGTCGTTGTGGAAGAAACTCATATCACAAGCAAAAATCCGTTTGTGCATCATGCGGATACGGTGCAACTGCAAGAATGCGTTCATTCGGTTGGTCGAAGAAGACTCACCGCCCCTGATTCCTTCTAAAAATTAGAGAAAGGGCTGTAAAGCCCCTGCGATTAGGTTTGATTGGGCGAGACAAATGTGTGGGATAATTGGTCTCGTTGGAAGACGTGGTTATCACATCAATCAACTACTGTATGACGGACTTACCGTACTGCAGCATAGAGGTCAAGATGCTGCTGGAATAATGACGGAATATGAAGGTCGCTATCATCTGAGAAAATCCAACGGGCTAGTCAAAGACGTGTTCTTCAAGCGCCACATGCAAAATTTGCTAGGCTCCATAGGGATAGGTCACGTGAGATATCCTACTGCAGGTTCATCATCTGCAGCTGAAGCACAGCCATTCTACGTGAACTATCCATTCGGTATCTCTCTTGCACACAACGGTAATCTTACCAACGCTGAAGAAATAAAGAATCTATTGACAAGTTCTCATCGTAGGCATGTAAACACTAACTCAGATTCTGAATTGCTACTAAATCTACTCGCTATGGAATTGCATTCTAGAACTCATAACCTCGACATCGACGGTGAATTACACGTAGATGTGAATACCATCTTTTCCTCTGTTTCCGCACTTCACAAGCAAATATCAGGTGGATATGCTTGTGTTTCTCTAATTTCAGGTCTTGGAATTCTTGCATTCCGTGATCCAAATGGCATTAGGCCACTTATCTTTGGAAGCCGTGAAGTTGAAGGTGAAACTGAATGGATTGTAGCCAGCGAATCTGTTGCAATTCACGCACTTGGTTTTGAGGTAGTAAGAGATGTAGAACCCGGTGAAGCGATTTTCCTCACATCAGCGGGACAATTCTTTTCACAGCAATGCGCTGAAGAAACTCATCACTCGCCTTGTATCTTCGAGCATGTATACTTTGCAAGACCAGACTCGATTATCGATGGCATTTCTGTTTACCAAGCCAGATTAAATCAAGGACAAAGATTGGCAGAGCGAATTCTTGAAGCTAATCCCGACCATGACATAGATGCAGTTATTCCTGTACCAGATTCTGGTAGATATGCAGCCCTACAAATGGCAGATACATTGGGTGTTGAATACCGAGAAGGTTTCGTAAAGAACCGATACATTGGTCGGACTTTCATTATGCCCGGACAAGCGATGAGGAAGAAATCTGTCAGAAGAAAATTGAATGCAATCCCTCATGAGTTTAAGGGCAAGAATGTCCTTCTTGTAGATGATTCTATAGTTCGTGGAACAACATCGGCCCAAATTGTTGAGATGGCGAGAGAAGTTGGAGCAAACAAGGTCTACTTTGCATCAGCAGCACCGCCTGTTCGTCATCCAAATGTGTATGGTATCGATATGCCCGCAGTTTCAGAATTTATCGCAGATGGGAAAACAGTAGACGAAATCGGTGACGAAATCGGAGCAGACAAACTATTTTACCAAACACTTGAGGATTTAATCGAAGTAACAAGCATCAATGGTGAGCAATCATGGGACACCAGTTGTTTCAATGGTGAATACGTCACTGGAAACGTCACTCAAGAATATCTAGATGCATTAGAAGCCGCTCGTAATGACTCTGCAAAATCATCTAATCCAATGTCGGATGAAATTATTGGACTTCACAATGATGAGTGAGATGGTTCAATGCAAAAGGCATGGATTCTTCGGTACGGGGAGTTGGGCTTGAAAAGTCGTATTGTAAGAAGACAATTCCAAGCTGGTCTTGCAAATAACATGGAAAATCTAGCCATTCAATATGGGGTTTCATTGGTACCAGGTCGCATTGGTTCTATGGAAGTAGTGACAAGCAACTCAACTACAAATGAAGTCGAGAATCTACTTAGTCACGTACTCGGTGTTGTAGCGATAGACCCAGCGAATGTTATTTCAGAGGACATCGATCCAGAAATCGTGGCAAAACTGATTCTAGAAAAGGATGAGATGAGGGGTCAAAAGCGAACATTTGGAGTCAGAACCAAAAGACTCGCTCCAAAAGATGTTTTCAAGTCGCAAGAATACAGCGCTCAAGTCGGCCATCATATGGTAGTAAATGACCCATCATTGAGTGTGAATTTACGAGAGCCTGATGTCTGGGTTAGGCTTGTTTTGGAGGCAAATAGGGTCTGGTTGCTTGATGAAAGGATTCAGGGAGCAGGAGGATTGCCGCCTGGAGTACAGGGAGATGTTCTTTGTAAGGTCACAGATGAAGATTCTATGCTGTCTTCATTCTTGGTAATGCGTAGAGGTTCAAGATTAATCCCTACAAAGGAATCGAAAACAGAGTTTGTTGAAATCCTAAAAAGTTGGGACCCATATCTAGGAAGGAATTCTAGCGTCAGAGATTTGAATGGTAAAATGCGAAGACGTCACCCTTGGGGCGTAGTTGGTTTGTCGGTTGAAGAAGGAGAAACTTTGATTGAAAGAAATGAATCTGAAGTAAAGACAGTACCCCTTTCTACTTTGGAACCGTTGTGTGCATGGACTGATTTAGAGAAAGAAAATCTTTCAAAACATATCCGTGACCCGATTAATTTCCTTTGCATGCCGAACTTAGATACATGGGTATATTGAATGATGGCTTTGCTGGCTTAATCATGGCGCTGACTGTACCTGTTCTGAGTAAGTTTCCAGCGACAGCTAGAATCACCTGCGTTTCTAGCGGAATTAACCTTGCATACGGGCAAGTGGACGGTAGACTAGTCATAGGTGAGGATGAAATCTCACTTTCTCAAGTTAATTGCATGTATGAATTACCTTACGGTGATTTACTGGTTGGAACGACAGAATCTCTCCAAATATTCAGAGATGGAAAGGAAATATCATCATCTGCGCATGAAACAGGTATCGAATCAATATCGGGTAACGGCGACTACGCTGTTTGTATCGATGGCTTAGGTAGAGCTCATATTGTGGATTCAAAAGGAGAACAGAATACAATTAACGAGACATCTGTTCTTTTTGCAAAGGTAGGCCATAGAATTGCAATCGCAACAGAATCCGGTAGTGTGAGCACCTACTCACAAGATGGCACTAAACTCTGGGAAAGGCCAATGCGAGGAGATGTTGGAGAGAGAATAACCGCAATTGGTTGGAATGGCGACATCCTAGTTGTAGCAAGGGAAGGTCACGGATTGGTTCCAGGAGATGAAGAAGCTCTGGAAGTCGAATATTGGAGAGAAGGACAGTTAGAGAATCGGTTTGATGTCAAGCGACGAATAATTGCAATTGAAGGTCCGTGGATGGGGTTGGATATGGGTGGCATAATGCAAAACGAAGTTCTTGTTGCAGAGTTAAGCCACCCCGCACACACAATTATCGACATGGGCGAAAATGCACTTGTTGGGTCTTGGTTTCACCTCCACCTGGTGAAACCAGATGGAATTCTTTGGTCTGTTGAAACACAGGGAATGGTTGAACATGTGTCTTCTAATCGCGATGGTACAGCTGTACTAATCGCTGGAAGTGACCAAAATGATTACACAGATGCAGAACCGGTGGTTCTAATCGATTCAACATCCGAACCAACATCACTTGTTGAGGAGTCCACTGCGATTGATGATTGGGGGGAAGCCCCTGCGATTGAAATCGATGCAGCCGAACTCTATGGAAATACTGAATCGATTGAGGAATTGGCTGGAATTGAACCCGGACAACTAAGCGATGCAGGCAACTTGTTAGATGCATTAAATGATGAAATCGAAGTTGAAGAGATCATCTCAGAAGAAGAAGATTTGATGCTTGCATTATCTCTTGATGCGGAGGAAATTATTGCTCCAAAGCCAGACGCTGGCGGCGACCAGTCCCTCAAAGCCGAAGACGACGGGACGGCTATTGTCACACTTGATGGCAGAAATACTGAAGACCCACAAGAAAGAATTGAAACATGGTCTTGGGTTGACGATACAGGCAAAGAAATCGCCAACACGCCTGCGGTTCGTGTGAAGTTAAATCGCGGTAATCATCGACTCGAACTTAGGATTAAAGACAGGGATGGTCGTTGGTCTTCTGACTCTATAGATGTGAGGATTGAGTAAGATGGTAGACTCTCCCAATATCGCTCATTTCTTTGTCACTGCATTACAGCAAAGGTGTAGTGTTGTAACCAATCCAGAAACTGGCGAGACAGTAATCATCGATGGCGGTGGCGATTCGAGTCGCATCATCGAATGGATAGATTCTGGATTAGGTGAGCCTGACCATGAGATTGGAAGTTATCTTGGAGAAAGAAAAGTTGTGGCTTTGATCAACACTCATGCTCATTTTGACCACAGCGGTCACATCCCTTACCTGAAAGAGCACTATTCTCTTGATTGGTGGTTGCACAAGGACGATTTCTTTCTACAAAGTTTAGCTCAACAATCAGGTCGACGATGGGGATTTTCATTGCCCGAGCCGGCGGTTGCAGAGAATACGTGGGAGCATGGTGATGTTCACACATTTGGTGGAATGGAGTTTGAGATATTACACACTCCAGGTCATACTCTTGGAGGATGTTGTTTGAGGCTAATCGTTACTGATGGCCCAGACCATCTATTCGCAGGGGACACACTCTTCCAGGGTTCAATTGGCAGGACAGACTTACCAAATTCAGGAGGAGATTTGGACCTATTGCTCAGAATGATTAGGGAAAGGCTGTGGCCTTTGGATGAGGAAACAATTGTTCATCCCGGGCATGGGCCTTTGACAACAATTGGACATGAAAAGCAAACCAATCCGTTCTTGAACGACGGATACAGGGGCAGAGGCGCCTGGTTGTAATCAAGCCATCATCGATGAGAATGCGGACTCCAATATCGGTAGTGCTTCTTCCCAAGTTGCTACGATTCCATAGTCGGCGTGAGAGAAGATAGGAGCATCTGCATCCTTGTTTACAGCAACGATATACTTCGAAGAGCGCATGCCTGCAAGGTGCTGGATTGCACCTGAAATACCGACCGCTATGTACAGATTTGGGTTTACTGTCTTACCGGTTTGCCCAACCTGCATGGAGTGTGGAATCTCGTCCCAGGTGTCTACTGCTGCTCTAGATGCACCGACTGCTGCTCCTAGAGTATCAGCGATCTTCTCCAAGTGTGAGAAGTTGTCTGGACTACCCATTCCCCTTCCACCAGAGATGATGATATTGGCTTCAGATACATCCAGCCTAGCGGAAGCACGAGCGATTATTTCTTGCACAGCAGTCGCCACGTCTCCGGATTGGTCAACAACTGAAACATCTGCAGCACTTGAAGCGGCTGCAGGGAAGACGTTGGCTCTAACTGAAATTGCAGCGTCTCCTGATAGTGCAACAGTCTGCATCGCTTTTCCAGAATAGATTGGACTGGTTAGGTTCATTCCATCAATCGCAACAACGTCTTGAACGATTGAGATTCCTCTTCTAGCAGCAACTCTTGCTGCAACGTCCTTTGATTGTGGAGTTGCTGCGGCGATTACGATTCCATTGGGTGCAGCAGCATCGATTGCTGCTGCCCAGGATGCTGCATCGTAGTTTGTGAAGCAGTCGCCCTTGACTGCGATTGTCTTGCTAACACCTTCGAATCCGGCGCCATCTGCAACCGATGCATCGGTACATGGGACTACGATTGTAGGTGTTGTTCCTAGAGCCAATGCTGCGCTGACTAATTCAGCGGTAACAGCTGCTACTGTGCCTTTGTTTACTTCTGCGATAATTACACTCTCTGACATTTTATTCACCTCAAATTACGTTTGCCTCATCCCTTAGTAGTCTAGCGACTTCTTCAGCAGAAGAAGCACCTTCGAATTTCTTTCCTGCAGGTTTTGCTGGTGGTGGAGTTTGTGAGACAATGGACACTGTAGATGCTGGTGCGTCTGCAGTCACTACGTTTACTTGTGCTCTCTTTGCCATCATAATTCCCTTGACATTTGGCTTTCGAACCTTCATGCTTCCCTTGTCACAGGAAATAACTGCATTTCCGGAAACAGAGACTCTTGCAGAGCCTCCCTCAACAGGAGAAGTTACGGTTATTCCACCGTCGAATGATGCATCTGTGATGTTGGAAACGCTAGCCCACCCCA
>JBMYVD010000044.1:0-11975 GCA_049606035.1 Candidatus Poseidoniaceae archaeon
GATTAGCAGCGAGAACTCGCTTCATGAACGAGTGACCGGTCTTTGCCATCATCGGTCTGCCTCCAGCAGAAACGATTGCCTTCTCAACATTCATTGAACACTTCACGTCATAGATTAGCAAATCTTTGCCTTCTTCTTTGCCTACCACGTCTTCTGCAAGTAGTGCAATCAATCTGTCAGGATAGACGAAATCACCGTTTTCATCAACGGCTCCAATTCTATCACCGTCACCATCTGCACCCAATCCCAATTCGAGGCCGTTGTCAACTACGACTTTGGCAAGGTCAACCATGTTGTATTCTCGAGTGGGATCTGCTCCGTGGTTTGGCTCTGTATTATCCCAATCGCAGTACAGGTCAATGTGCTCTGCTCCAATCATATCTAGCAACTTTACCATAGCCGGGCCAGGTACTGCATTACCACAGTCGACTGCGACTTTTACAGGCCTAACCAATTTACCAGTCG
Source organism: Candidatus Poseidoniaceae archaeon (assembly GCA_049606035.1). Lineage (GTDB taxonomy): Archaea > Thermoplasmatota > Poseidoniia > Poseidoniales > Poseidoniaceae > MGIIa-K1. Next base: position 466 of record JBMYVD010000044.1, read on the forward strand.
AAGCCACAATCGCTTCTAGGTAAGCATCCTCATGTGGATGGTCGATTGCTTCACCAACGCCTTCTTTGAAATTCCCAGCAAGGAATACATCCTTCAATTCTTGAATCTCTTCACCTGCAAGAGGCAAAGTCCCTCTGCACATTTTGAAGCCATTATGGGTTGGCATGGGAAGGTGAGATGCAGTGACCATCACTCCCCCATCAACCGGTAAAGTCCAGCAAGCATGATACAAACAGCCGGTTGAAACAATTCCCAAATCTAGGACTTTGACACCAGAATCAACCAGTCCTTGAATTAGGTTTGAAGCATAACCAGGGCTGGATTTTCTAATATCTCTGCCCACTGCAAACGATTCGCATTCGAGGTATGTCGCCATCGCTCTGCCCAATCTGTAAGCGAATTCATCGGACAACTCTTCTCCAGAAAGACCACGAATGTCGTAGGCTTTGAAACAGTGAGTCGGCCACTCTCCCATGACAGGGCGTGAGAGTCTTTTCCTATGACTTCATCTCCTTGTTAGGAATGATATTGTTAGACCAACCGTCAGGAAAATTCCCCACTCAAGAAGAACTTCATTCCACCAAGCAACCGCAGTTAGTGCGGATAGAATTGGAAGACTGATTTTCAATAATTTAGGCCACGTCATCAGCCCTTCAGGGGCATTTTCTAGATATGGCGTTCCCGGCATTATACCCACTCAACAGCAGTTAGTATCTATCGCTTGAACAACAATCTCGACCTTTGCTCCTGCTGGTAGTGCGCCCGCTTCGAAAGCGGCTCTAGCAGGTTTGACATCCATTGATTCTACCCACGCACCATACACTTCGTTCATCGCTTGGAAGTCTCCAATGTCATCCAGCAGAACCTGAGCAAAACAAACAGCATCTTTTGTTACCCCAGCAGCAGCGAGCAGCGCGTCGATTTTCGCTAGTGCACCAGCGGTTTGTGACGCGGTATCATCTCCCGCATCAACATCGATTTGACCAGATAACCAAATTACTCCACCAGATTTGACTCCGGGTGTGTAGGGGCCATACAACTTCGAGCCAGGAACACTAATCGCTTTCTTCTCCATATTCCAATGCACTAAACGGTGGCACATCAAAATAGCCCGTCATTGTCGACTGTTTATGTCGACTGGCTGGGTAATAGACCACCCAGCCCATGCAAGACTGCTAGCTCCGATAATGCGAGAGTTATCCAATCCAAATGATGTGATTATTGCTTGCGAGCGCCACGAAGTCAAAGAGATGCTAGAACACGGCGATGGCCATTTACCTCGCAGAAGAACAGTCTGGGTTCCTAGACCGGTTGGAGAAGGTAGATTTCGTAAGGCTTGGAAGCGGAGTCGAATTTCGAAAAAGGCACTGAAATCGGTAGACAAGGTAGTTTCAGTTGGTGCACCGATCGAGTTGAGGGTTGCACCCCGGAAGGCACGCCGTATCTACATCACCGATACAGAAATCAACCACACAGCACACAAATTAGCAAAGCCAACTGATGTCATTATCCCCACTCATTTCATTGATTCTTTAGCAGGCCCTTTGATCAAAAAGAAGTGTAAATTTCACCGGATTGACGGATTGCACGGCCACGTGCACCTTCATCCACACATGCGGCCAATGTCTGTTTGTCAACCACCAAAGGTACTCGTCAGAAGGCTGATTGGGAACGGAATCCATGATTCAGAGGAGATCACGTCAATACCAGAAAATTGGCTGGAAGGATTAGATGTAACAAATGCCGATGAAAATCAATATGAAGAAAATCCATGGGATTTGACTACCAAAATTTCGCAGATGAGTGGGGTGATTACTCAGTCCGTAACATTGGCAAGCGAGGCTGTTTTGTTAGGTGTTCCAGCGCTGCTGGTCAGTAAAGCGAGGAGAGGTTTTCTTGACAGACTTGTAGACGATGGATATCCACTGTTCATAGCAAAAGAAGCGGACGAATCGATACTTGCTGCATGGTTAGCAGGATTACACTTAACCGACGCGCTGGAAGAACCCGATTGGCCAAACACTAGGTCAGAGTTGATTGACCTCATTAAGGATTGAAAGGTGGTCACCAGCCATCTCGCCGACTTCAGAAATTTTGTACCAACTTGCACTTGCAGCATCATCTCCAGCCGTTGGTTCTCCATCTGCTGAGACAAGATATGCCAGTGATACAATGTGTCCTCTAGGGTCTCTTGTCGGTTTACCCCTAACACACAAAATTTTGACAACTTCTCCATCAACCCCACATTCTTCTTTGAGTTCACGAATTACAGATTCCTCAGGGTCTTCTCCCTTATCCACAAACCCGCCTGGGAATGCAAGCATGCCTTTCCAAGGATCTCTTCCTCTCGTGATGAGAAGAACCTCGTCCCCTCGAATTACAACTGCGTCCACGGCTAGAGATGGCTGAGGCCATTGACCACACTCATCGCAACTTGGCATTTCACTCACCAAATCTACGCTTGCGAGCCTGATATGTTTGAATCGCTTTGAGCAATTCTTTCTTTGAGAAAGAAGGCCAGTAAACATCTGTGAAATACAATTCAGTATATGCCATTTGCCAGAGTAGGAAATTTGAGATTCTCTCTTCTCCCGATGTTCTGATGACTAAGTCCGGGTCTGGCATATCTGCAGTATACAGTCTGCGGCTGACCTCTTCTTCATTGATTGATTCCAGTGACAAATCACCTGCTGCATGGTCTTCAGCAATCGATTTAATCGCTCCAATCATTTCCTCTCTACTGCCGTATGCAAGGCAAACAGTGAAGGTAAAATCGTTGTAATCTGCCGTTTTTTCCTCAGCATATGTAATTGCTTTATTTACGGATTCAGGCAATAACTCTCTGCGTCCAATAATCTGAACTTTGACTTTATTTTCATGGATTCTTTCATCGTCTGCGATGTCTTTCAGGCCTTCGATATAGAGGTCAAACAAGCCTTTCAACTCCTTTTCGGGTCTGTTGAGATTTTCAGTTGAAAGGGCGTAAACCGTGAAATAATGTATGTTCAATTCTAGAACCCAATCTAGAACCTGCTCGAGTTTCATTTTACCCATTTTGTGACCTATCCCAGTTTGCAAAGCTTTAGACCAAGCAAACCGTCTATTGCCGTCCATGATGATTGCAAGGTGGTTGACTTTCTCTTCGTGTTCCTTTACTTCGCGCAGTAGTTTTGCCTCAACTGCGGAACCCAAAACGTCACCGAGGCGATTACTGATACCCATATCATCGCCCCCTCTATCTCTCCGATTCACTTCAACCGTTTGAGTTAATCCCCACCGGCCCCTCGGCTCTAAACATGGAGTCCCATCCTTGGTGGCCAAAGGGTATTGCCCTGTCACATAGTGATGACTCCATCACTACTTCATGGGGCACCTTGCCGCTACATGTTCCTGAAGTTAGCGTGGAGTGGTGGAATGCAATGGAAGGCACTTGGGGAGAGTGGCCTAAGGCAGAAAAAATGGAACTTCTGAGTGAGAATCGTACCGGTATGTGGTATGATATCGGAGAATTCAAGGCGCTAATCATTCCTATTCCGACAGGAAAACAGTCTTCGCGTCTTTGGAGAAATCCTCAACTAAGAGCCTCACTGGAAAAACACCTTCAATTGCCAATCGCAGGTCTCGATAAGGATGGAGACCACATTCTCGTTTATCCTAAAGAAGAGCCAAGAGAGGTAACAGCGAGTTCTCTTGCTGGATTACACAACGCTCTCATCGATGGAAATTGGAGCACTCCCCAAGACGAATACGGTTGGAATGAACGACTAAAAAAAGTCGAAGACACGCTGAAGACAAGCACTCTCTGGAGAGCTCCCCATAGTTACAACACAATTGGAATTCCTAGAATTGAACTAGATGGCATGATGCCAGTTCCGATTCCACTTAGCGAGTATATTCTGTGGAGGAAAGATACCAATCTTCCAATGATCCGTCAAGTCATGAAACATGGCGTAATGCTCGAGTGGAGGGATTTGATTCTGAAGAGATACTGTGGTGAAGACGTGATGAGGACTGCTACAGGAGGAATAGCACACATCATCTACGACCTGAAATTACTCGAAAAAGCAGAAGCAACAGCCTTTGACTTAGATTCGAAAGAATTGGACAAATATCTCGATGGGGTCGATAGATTCCAAGCCAAATTAGGCATAATGAGGCTGATGTTGATGGGTAGCCCACTTGCGATTTTCGGTTTGATTGCATCCTTCATGTTAGGGCGTGCTGGAGAATTTGAAAACCCTAGTATCGGTTATTGGACATTCGGAATTATTTGGCTGATTTCTGGAGTCGCCTATACTCTAACCGAACCGGATTGGCGTCAAGAACTGTGACGCCTACGGTTGTCATGGAAGTCCAAGTTGTGTGTCTTCGCCAATTGCATTACTTCGATCAAGAAGCCATCTCTTGCTTCTCTCTCGACCTTTCCACTACTGATATTCCAGTAGATATTGCATCCGATATCAATGGCATCAGGACCCAACGCGGAAACCCTTGCGAAGGAATCTTCCTCTTTCATGGTCTTCTCATGGCCTGCGATTAAGTCAGCAACTCCATCGCAGAATTCTGAAACCTTTGTTGGGTCAGAATTGATGTCCAACTTGAAAATTGGTTGCCACCTTCTGAACCTTCGCTTACCCCAGTTCTCGACTGGAGTGTTTGCTAAATTTGCATTTGGCATTGTAATCACGGTATCGAGGCTGGTTCGAATCAGAGTTGTTCTAAGGCCAATCTCCATTACTTCACCCTCAACCGAGCCGATTACGACCCAATCCCCGACCTGGAATGGCCTATCTAGTAGGACTGTTGTCGCTCCGAAAATGTTCGAGATAGTATCCTGTGCTGCAAGGGCTAGAGCAAGGCCGGTTATTCCCAAACCAGCAACCATTGTTGTCAAGTCGAATCCTAGTGCGTCAGCTATGAATACCAATCCAAAGATTACGATCAAAAATCTCATTATGCTCTCAGCCGCTGAAACGACGGTTTTCTGAGAACCGTCTAATTCTCCATCATCATCAGTCCACATCACAAATGCGTGAATAACTCCAACGAATCTAAACGCGGTTACAACTATTGCAACAACCATGACTAGTTGGAGCGTCGAAACAATCCAATCGATATCCTCGATTAGATACATTCCAAGCCAACTTCCGGCAGCTATACCCAGCGCTTTTCCTGAGTTTGAAAGTGCTTCTTTAGCAACGTCGCTACCAACGCTAACCTTGCTGAAAATTTTGGGGAAAATCACGCCAGTTAGTTCTCTAATTATCAAGATGATAACCAGTAGTAAACCAGCGGTGATAACGCTCTCCACGCTGATTCCGTACACTTCTTTGTCGTGGCTCGGAATTGCCTCGATTATTTTCTGCATGAATCCCTCCCTTGTCGCAAGGAACGTATTGTTTTCGCTTCAAATTAACTTGGATAGCCCCCTTAAGGGGCTAATCCACTGACGCGACGCTTTGAAGAGGGGGTAGGGGTTGGAAGGGTCGGTAGCCATGCGATTTGAGTCCCGAAAAACTTCGCTTACGATTTTACTTCTACCCTTTTTGCTATCATTCCTATCGCCTATCGCTAGCTCTACATACGCTCAAGACGGCGAAGAAGGAGGCTTGGAACCGTGGGAAATTTGGGATACTGGCCCTGAAAATTATATCTTCTGTGAATTTAATCCAGAGACTGAATCCAATGATTGTGCATACATATTCCCATGGGCTGAATTTGACGATTGGCAATTACAGTTCAAAGAGTATCACACGTATGAATCAATGAGAGATAGAATGATGGTCTTGGCAAGAGACAATCCAGATATTTTCGAATACCATGAGGGTTTAAATGGTGGATTGAACAAAAGAGGTGAGCAAACTACTGCTGACAATTATGAAGGCTGGTACTATGGTCACTCTTCACCTTGGTTGAAGATTACTGGAAATGTCCAGGGCGGAGACTACAATGCCTTCAACGGTGATAATGGAAACTATGCTGATAGGCCAGACATTATGATTGTAGGAAATCATCACGCAAGAGAATGGATGAGTTATCAAGTTCCGATTCTATTCATGGAAACCGTCGCTCACTACTACGGCGGCGGCCCTGTTGACAATGATGGTGACGGTAAACTGGATGAGGACCCGTGGGGAGATGCTGATGGTGACGGAGAACTAGATGATGACGGAGATTGTTTGTCATTAGATCCATTCTATCAAGATTACAACGACGATGGAATCTTGTGTGGTTCAGGTGATTTTGGAGTCGATGAAGACTTCAGTGAAGTTGAACTCACAAACATGATTGACAACCGTGAGATTTACCTCATTCCAATGCTCAACGTGGACGGCAACATCTACGATAGGACCGAATGGGTAGCTGATAACTGCGATGGCGGTGAGGCATGGGAGAATGGTTGCGCTACCAGCGGTTGGAGAAAGAATTTGAGAGATAATACAGTTACCGGTGTAACTCCAATTCCAGACCTTGATGAAGACGTAGACCCCTCCTGTGATGGAGTGGACTTAAACCGAAATTATCAGTATGAATGGGGTGCGCCACTTGGCGCAACAGGACCTCTATTCCCAGGAATGTGTTATGCTGGAGAAGCAGGTCCAAACAACGATGTTTACAATGGTCCGGTCGATGACAAAGACAATGATGGCGATTGTAACGGTGGAGTAGAAACTCCATTGTGTCTTAATGAGGACCACGTTGACGGAAAAGATGATGATGCTGATGGCCTAATTGACGAGGATTGGTTAGGTGGTAACTCTGAACCAGAAACCAAATTCATTCAAGATATGACCGAGATGAACGATGATGATGGTGATGGAGCATCTGATTACAAGGCAACTCTAACTTACCACTCATACTCAGAACTGGTTTTGTACCCATGGGGACACTGTGCAGATTGTGAAACTGTTGACCATGACCAGTTGGTATACCACGGCGACCAGATGGCAGAGATGACCGATTATACCAACATGCAATCTTCTGACCTTTACCCGACCACGGGTGACTTCTGCGACTGGCATTACGGTGTACACGGCTCCTACTGCTACACAATGGAAATTGGTACAGCCTTCCATCAAGAACCAGTTGATATTGACCACATTGCAGTTCGAAACAATGGTGTAGCATTTTACATGATTCAAATTGCTGACAACCCTCGTGAAAGGGCTGACCTTGCAATGTCAAACGTTGTTAGAAATCAGATTCTCGTTGAACCAGATGAACTCAACATACCATCTTCTGGAGGAGTTCCAGTAGAGATGTGTCTAGATTCATCTTTCTCTATCGACCTAGAAACAAGGAATTCCCACATCATGTACAGAATGGTCAAACCAAGCAGACAGCAGTCTGATTATGGACCACAAGAATGGTTCACTGAGAGTTGGTCAATGGCACCATTCACAATAAAAGATGGTGCTACTTGCGAACTTCTAAATGAAACTGGCCAAGGATATGTTGTCGCTGCAAACCTACCGATTGAAGATGATGAAACCGGATTCCTACACTACAAAGCTATGGTCTCAACACTCGGAGGTACTCAGAAGATTGAGTACCCTCAGAACTCGGCTTATCACGAAATTAAAATCGACTATAGGGCACCATATGGTAACATCTACGGATCTCTGATGCTATTCCTAACAATCGCTGTATTCGTTTGGGGAGGACTTGGAGTCTGTTTACGCATGATGATGGATGATGATTCAATGAAAGATGCGATTCTAGATGCTGAGTTCGTGGAGGAGGCTTCCTCATGAGCCAGACCTCTGACGAGTTCAGTGGCAGAATGGGGCTTATTTTCGCTGCAATCGGAGCTGCAATCGGTACAGGAAACATTTGGCGTTTCCCAAGAATGGTAGGTGCAAATGACGGTGGAACTTTTCTAATTCCGTGGTTGTTCTTCCTATTCGTTTGGTCTATTCCATTAGTTATCGCTGAATTCGCTTTGGGTAAGCGCAGCAGAACAGGTACAATCGGAACATTCCGTATTTTCGCTGGAAAGGGATATGCTTGGATGGGTCTTTGGACAGCATGGATTTCTACCGCTATCGGATTCTATTATGCAGTCGTTGCGGGATGGTGTTTGAAGTATTTCCAGTTAGGTATAACTAACGGACTGGTCGGAGAAAATGTAGACACACAATTAGTTTGGAATGAATTCTTGCAATCCGCAGGCTCTGTAGTATTCTTCCAATTCCTGGTTATTGCAATTACACTACTAGCAATTTGGAAGGGTGCAAAAGCAATTGAGAAAGTAAACGTAATTCTGATGGTTTCTCTGTTCGTACTGCTGTTCATGTCCCTCGGCTTATCACTTTACATGGACATGGCTGATGGAACCCTAGATGGTTTCCTATTCATGTTCACAGTGAATTGGAGTTCACTTAGCGACCCAGCAATTTGGATCAACGGTTTGTCTCAATCCGCATGGTCTTGTTCTGCCGGAATGGGAATGGTCATCACATACTCTGTTTACATGAGAAAAGACGAGGATACTACTCTAAACGCATTCACCATGGGTCTAGCAAATAATTCAATCTCAATCATTGCTGGATTGACAGTTCTGTCCGCTATTTTCGCAGTATCCGCCAACCCACTAGACACTGTTACAGGCGGGTCATCAGCAATTACTTTCCTAGCACTACCTGAGGTATTCGCACAGGCCCCAGGTGGAGGCATGGGTGCTTGGGTAATGATGACAGGATTCTTCCTTGCTCTATCATTTGCAGCGATCACATCAATGATTTCAACTGTTGAATTGTGTGTTAGGAATTTCGTAGACCACGGATATGAGAGAGAAAAGTCAGTTCTATTGACATCTATTGCAATCTTCATCTTTGGTCTTCCATCCGCTCTACTTTGGATTACAATCGCTGATGATGGAACTGCATTCCCTCAGTTTTTGGAGGTACAGGACCACATTTGGGGATATGGATTGATGTTCAGCGGTCTATTCATTGCATTCACAATTTGGAAGTATGGTTACCAAAAGTGGAGAGCGCAAGTCGATGCTGGAGAAGCGCCAGGCGGTCTAAGTGGATATCTCGGTGTTGGTGTACCAGCATTCCGTGATGATTTCATCAATACAGGAGACAACGACATCTGGATTGGTAGATGGTGGGACGTTCTGATGTACCTAGCATTCCCGTTCTTGTTCTCGGTTCTGATTCTATCTTACTTCGGTGATATGATTGCAAACACTCCAAATGTATGGGACCCAACAAACCCGTCTGGAATTACCATCATTCTACTGTTCTGGGGAATAGTCGCAATCGGATTCATCGCCTTTAACAGCAAACTGGCAGCAAGGCCACTGTTCCGTAACATCCCTGAGGGTGCAGACGTCGATATTTCCATGCTTCCGGGTGGCTCTGATGACCTAGTTACTGAACTTGGAAACATCCCTGCTGCTTGGGAAAAATTAGGAGAAAAGCCCGAATCGATAGAGATTAACCCCGTTGAATAATGAGGTGAAAACATGGCATTGAGCCTTTTTCAATGGATTGGAATAGGCCTTTTTGTAGCATTAGTTCTAATCCCATCGGTTAGATGGTTCTGGAAACGATTTGACATGCCGAGTAAATTTGCAATTGAAACTATGCGCCAGCAAAAAAAAGATGCTGCAGAGGCCCGAATGTGGTCCTCTATTGAAGCGAAAGTTCAGGCCGAAGAGGATGCAAGACAGGCATTGGAAATCAGGCAGAGAGAGAAGCAGGAAAGTGCTGGCAAGTCACTCGATGCTGAGCAATCAGCAGATGTTTGGAATAAGTTGGGAATCGATACCCCGGTACAACCAGTTGAGAGAATTGAAGCCCCACCAGTGATTTTAGAGAAGAGTGAGCCTACCATCGAATTGACGATGGATAACGCTTTGAAACTCGACAATAAACCCGAAGCGCCCGATTGGGAATTGGTGAAAAAGATGTCAAATCTAGACAAACCAATGGAAGGAGTTCCTGAAGCTCCTGACCTTGACATATTGTCCGATGAGGACTGATTATGCGGTCTAAAACCGAGCATTTCGGGGCGATTAATAGCCGTTGAAATGAAATGCTCGGGGCACTTGCGACGCTTCAATGGTACAGAGGCCACGCGGAACCCGGGACTTCACCCCGGATGTGATGAATAGGCGCTTAGCGTTCGAGAAGTTGCTCGAAACTAAGGCTCTATCACATGGTTTCAAGCGTGTGCAAACCCCGATTTTTGAAACTCTAGACCTCTTTACCGCAAAATCGGGTCCAGGCGTTGTCAAGCAACTATACGCATTCCAAGATAAATCAGACAGGGCGCTTACCTTGCGCCCTGAGTTAACAGCCCCTGTTATGAGGATGATCAGCGAAGAGATGAGGAGTTCACCCAAACCCCTGCGTCTTTCTTACTATGGTCAGTGTTTCAGGTACGAGGAATCCAAGAAGGGACGCTATCGAGAATTCTTCCAATATGGTGTGGAATTAATCGGTGCTAGCGGACCACTAGCTGAAGCAGAGGTCGTTTCACTTGCAATCAACATGCTAGAAGCAAGTGGCTTAGCAGATTACGAGGTAAGAATCGGCCATGTCGGTGTTCTTAGAGACATCTTGAACGGCCTTGGACTTTCATCAGAAGGTGAGCCTGAATCACCGATTGCGAGCGCAATGAGATTCCTTGACAAGGGGGACTGGGATGGGCTATCTGAGTTGTTTGCAGCAAATGGGGTCGCTGCTGGTGCTCTGGAGAATATGAAGAGTTTAGCCCAACTCGATGGCGGTGTAGAAACCCTAGGCTCTGCTAGAGAGATTCTCACAGCGTTGGGTGTATCCCTTGATTCTCTTGATGAATTGTCAGAGTTATTGTCTGCAGTTTCGGCATTAGCACCATCCCCTCCTTCATTGAAAGTCAACTTGTGTGTCGCTAGAGGATTAGATTACTACACTGGCATGGTATTCGAGGTCAATGTAGCTGAATTAGGCGGTGAAGGACAAGTCCTCGGTGGAGGATCATACAAACTTCTGCACCTATTCGGTATGGAAGATTTGGACCCATCTTGTGGTTTCGGACTTGGATTTGACAGGGTATTGCTAGCCCTTGAGGCACAAGCAGAGAGACTTGGTAGGAGTGAAGTTGTGCCAGGAGAAACCCCAGTTCCTTCAACACTAATGCTACCGTTCAAAATCGATGCACATTCAGTTCTCGAACTTGTCAGAGGACTGAGAGAATTAGGGCATAATGTCGAATTGGACTTACGTGGCAAAAATATCGGTAAATCACTAGACTGGGCTTCTAAGAACGGCTTTACCAACGTAGTAATCGTTGGGCCGCAAGACCTTGAAAACAACCAGTGCAGTGTGAAGAACTTGGTATCTGGAGAACAGAATGTAGTTGATTTAGATTCAACTTCGATTTCTTCCGTTCTCTGAGTCTTCTTCCCTACTTGGTAGGTAAACAGCAGCTAGTGTCATTGTTGCAACTGCTGCCATGAATAGGAAACCTGGTTGCTCTTCTGCCATTGGCGGAGTATCATCAGCTTGGAATCC
>JBMYVD010000045.1:0-11630 GCA_049606035.1 Candidatus Poseidoniaceae archaeon
CAAGTTGGGAGTTGGAAGTTCTGTTCGAGCAAGAATTGTATCTCTTTCACCAGACACAAGCGACCCACGCCGCTCGAAGATTGGTTTGACATGCAAGCAAACAGGACTAGGTAGCCACGAATGGATACACGAGGACCAGAACTGAATGGAGTGATTAAATATGGCAAAGAATCCTTTCGCTTGCAGTGAATGTCACATGATTTTGGCAGATGGTGTGGACCAATGCTCACATCATCCAGCAGCACCCGTGTCCTCAGATTGGACCGGCTATGTTGTCGTAATGGACCCATCTCGTTCAGAAATAGCAAACCGCCTTAACATTGAGGTCCCTGGAAACTACGCACTCAAAGTAAACATCCGATGAAGGAGGAATAAAAATGGAAATTATTGACCGTAAGGAAAACCCACTATTGAACAGAGTAGAAATCGAATTCAGATGGAATCATGAAGGTGCAGCGACACCATCTAGAGCAGACATGTTGAATGCTGTAGCATCTATTGAACCAGGTTCCAACCGTGATTTGATCGTAATCAAGGATGTTAACACAAGATTCGGAATGGGGTCTACAACTGGACTAGGACTTGTATACGCAGACAAGGAATCTATGAAAGTTGAACCAACTTACATGCATGAGCGATTCGCTGAAATGCGAGCAGCAGAGCCTGAACTAGAAACTCCTGCAGAAGAATCAACTGATGACTCCGGAGGTGAAGAGTGATGTCTGACGGTCCTAAAGCTGGTGCAAAGTGGTCCAAGTACGCTGTCGAAGATGGTAACCTAGTAAGAAAATCAGAATTCTGTCCGCAATGCGGCCCTGGTGTTTTCCTTGCTTCACACTCAGACCGCAAGTCTTGTGGTCGCTGTGGCCACACTCAAAAGAACGAGTGATTCAGAAGACGCCTTAGCCCATGTGAGGGGTAAATTGGCCTTGGTTATCGACTACCATCCAAGATTCTTCTCGCTTCAAGATTTGTACGCCTAGGTCATCCCTAGAAACAGACTCGCCTCTCAACATAATGTCCTCGCGCCAAGAAATGATTCTCCAATCATTCCCATCAAATACCGCATCTTGGATGGTACCTCTCAATTTTCTAGCAACGGAAATCTCTCCATCAACAATTTCCCAAGTCCATCCATCTTTTGATGAAAGCAAAAATCTATTCGAATGGGAATATACCTTCTCTAAATCACATTCGATTTCTAATGATTTTTCATCTAGTATTTCACCACCTTGAAGAGATATAATTCGATACTTGCCTCCTCTTGTCCAAACATAAACCTCATCTTCGATAATATGGATTGATGTTACATCATCTGAACGTGGTGGAGCATTGAGTTCGCTGTCAAACAAAGGCAAACGCCAAATCTCGTTATCACTAGAGTCAATACAATAAATTCCTCTTGTCCATAAAGCGAATATTATTTTGTCATCTTTGGCGGTGAGTGCTAGTGGTTCAGCATCAACGATGTGACACCAGGTTGAACTAGCGACCATCGCTGTGTTTCGATTAAGCCTAAGTTCCGCTTTGGATATTCCATTTTCAATCGGTTCACCTGTTGATAATAATGCCATTCTGGCTAACCTCAACTCATGGTCAACCCAAGTAGCAATAATTCCTTTGTCACACATTGCAGCATGAGATATCTCACTGGGAAATGGTGCTGATGTAACTCCATTGGCGGTAATTTTCCCATCAACATCGATCACTAAATCCCCTTCATCGGTGTGGAAAATCTTCCAAGGGGCACTCTCCATGGATGCCCGAGCAGGACTTTGATTGTAACAATTGCTTCAAAAAACATCATGCTTACGCATTAACATGGTGAGCCTAATTTTGGTGTCAGGCGGTGACATCGCGTCTACTAATCAGGCTCATGAATTGTTGAAAATGTGCGAATGGGATGAGTTAGAACCTGTAGAAGGAAGAACTGCATATTCATACAAACATGCTAGAATGTGGTGGGTAGAAGGCGGATGTTTATGGGAAGATGACTTAGACAAGAGGTGGGCAAAATCAACTGGTGAAGTGCCATCTGAGATTATTTTCCCATCAAGACACTCTGCAGCAAGCGGTAATGCTTCACTAACATTACATCCAATTGGAACAATGCAAGTACCGTCTGATGTTACCCCCGATTATGGCGGTAAACCTGCCGATTGTCCTCCACCAAATCCTCGTTTGGCAGCATGGTGGAGGGAATTAAATCGTGTTGGAGATGATTTCGATGGTTTTGATTTGACACTAGAAACCACTCATCACGGCCCTTGGATTGAAACTCCATCTATGTTTATTGAAATCGGAAGCACATCAGCGACCTGGGGACACAAGAAGGCTGCAAAATTGTTGGCGGGCATAATCTATCGTGGTCTTGGACTAGATGGTAGTGACGGTTTAGGAGAATGGACTGGTGAAGGGCAAGTTGTGGTCACTCTAGGTGGAGGCCATTATGCTCCGAGAGCTAACATGCTAGGAATGCATGACCATGTTTGGATAGGACACATGCTTGCAACCTATGCACTTCCTTTCGAGAGAGACGATTCCGGGAAAATTTCTGGTATGTGGGAAAATAGTATTCGTAAAGCCATTGAAGCGACAAAAAAAGGATTCCCTGGTGGTGAAATTGTCTGTAGTATGGATAAGAAGGCGTTCAAAGGCTGGCAGCGACAGGCAATTCGTGACTTACTGGAAGAACTTGAAATTCCGCTATTAAAAAGTGCACAAATCATTGGATGAAAATGGTCAATAGTCGCCTACACTGCCGGTTGTCTATGGTAGGGTTGTTCTCACGCATGGTTGTGGCAATGACCATACGAATGCCCCGCTGGTTTGTTGGATGGGTCAGCAGGAGATATGTTGCAGGTCCAACGCTTGATGACGCCGTGAAGGTCATGAAGCGTCTATCCAAGGAAGGAGCCTGCTTCACCATTGACGTTCTAGGCGAGGAAATCAGTACTTTGGAAGAAGCCCAATTTTTCCTAGAAGAATATCAAAGAGTGGTTTCAGCGATAATTGAAAATAAACTTGATTCCAACTTATCGATCAAACCAACAGCATTTGGTTTGCTGTTAGATAAAGAAAAGGGTATGGAGAATATTGAATCAATCGTAAAAATGGCACACGGATATGACATGTTCGTGCGCCTAGACATGGAAGACCATCGTGTAACTGATGATACAATCCAGGTTATGCTTGACATGCATGAAAAAGGTCTGACAAATGTTGGAGTCGTCCTTCAAGGCAGATTGTTTAGAACTTTAGACGATATCAAAAACATCGAACAAAAGATAGGGCCTAATGCTGACTATCGAATATGTAAGGGCATATACCTAGAGCCAGAGGAAATAGCACATTCTACTCGGCAGCCAATAATTGATGCTACGAATCAGTGTATTGATGCTATGTTGGATTCTGGTGCATACGTTGGTATTGCTAGCCATGACCACCCAGTCATAAACCACACATTGAGTTCCCTCGAGGCACGAGGAATGGGTCCCGGGAGAGAAGATCCTCGCTCAAACGCAGGACCTGCGAGAAAGCAAAAAGGTCCGGGATATGAGTTTCAGATGTTACTGGGTGTAAGAGGGCCACTGCGCAGAAAATTGTGCAATCAAGGACATACAACCCGAGTTTACATTCCCTATGGTGAAAAGTGGTATGAGTATTCAATTCGAAGGTTGAAGGAGAATCCAACAATCGGGACCCAAGTTGCAAAGGCTTTCTTGATGCCTTGGACAAATCGTCCTTAATCAACGTCGCTTCTTTTTCTGGCGTCTGCCCGGCCTTTGCTGCTTTGGCTTTCCAGATTTTTCAGCATCTGGGACGATAGGATTTGGATTGTCTCCGAGTCTCCCTTCTTTCCACGCTTGCCTTCTTTCCCTAGGTGTGCGTGGGATATTTTCTTCTGGCCTTGGAGGCTCATGCAAGTATATTCTTTTGATGTCATGAGCAGGTACTCTTCCTGTCATGGTTCTGCCGGCTCCAGTATGAATGGCTCGAATTTTCCATTTTGAGCCTTGATGTTCCATTATTGAACCCGCTTTAAACATCTTTTCTCTTTCAACAAATATTGAGTCACTATCCGAGAATTCTCCACGTGTAAGGGTAAGTCTGACCATTACAACGTCAGACCTTACTGCATTAGCTCTACCTATTTTTGCAGCAACAAGTTTCCTTCTGGAATTCCCAGTTTTTGTTTCAATTCTGTTGATTTCCCAACTGGCATCATCGTGCTCAAAGATATCGCCAACGTGGAGTTCTTCGTCGTCGTCAATTTCTATTTCTTGAGTTCGGGTGTATGCTCCCTCACTCAATAAGAAAGGAATCATAACAGGCTTCGGTGGACGTAATTCTAATGTGTGTACGTGACTACATTCATCACATTTTAGAAGGAAATTTGTTCCATCCCCAGCCTTTCTTTCTTTCAGAATCTGATGTCCGCAGAAATCTCCACATCCGGGGCAGTCTGTGACATTTTCAACCAATTCGTCTTCGACATACTCGTCTTCCAAGGTCACTCCTCCCATTGTGCGGGCCATTCGTTTTACCTTTGAGTCTGTCGGCGAATAACAATGCTTGAGAAGTGGAGGCCTAAAGGCCAAGCATGCGCGAGGATGTGTTGGCTGCTATCCTTGCAGCAGACAAGGAATTATCTCGCGATGAACCTGAAGTTGCAGCAAATATCGGAAAGCAATTGGAACATATGGGGCTCTCAACTTGGTCTATCTCTGTAAGGAGAAGAATTAGGGACGCGATTGCAAGAGTTCAGCCTAAGTCGATAATACAAACAGGAGCAGCTATTGGTCACCTGACTGCATGGATTTTGGATTACTTCGAAGGTAAAGACGGACTTGAACAATTTCAAATCATTGAGGAAGGAAATAGGTTTGCAGTTATCTTGACAAGACTATGTCAAAGATATTCCAAAGTCCCAACCAGCATTGTTGTGGGTGCACCTTCTCTTCTGACTAGTGAACTTAAAGCATGGAATATTTCGAAAGTAGGAGACCCACCAATTTTAGAAAATGCAGATGTAATAATTGTTGATGCACCGATGGAAAGGTTGGCGGAAGATGTTAGTTCATTGCTACCTCTCTTAAACAAAAATGGCGTATTGTTCACTGTTGAGCCTGAACCACCAGTGGGTGATAGAGAAGAAGATGATTCTGAGGTTATTGGATTCAACAAATGGATGGATTTGATTAGAGATTCAAATGAAACTCATCATATCGCATTTGCACCACTATTTGGTGGCACAATAGTTGCTTGGTTATCTAAGAGTTAGATGACGCTAGAGAAATTAGTTCATCCATTTGGAGCAAACCATAACCGTAGTAGTCATCGTGGTTTTCCTGGCCACTTTTCTTTTGTGAGGAATCAGCAATCCACTGCTTCAGGTTGTCCAACATATCTGTCCCTGAATCTTTGAGGTTAGGATTTGCTTCGAACATTAATGCAATTGCCCCAGTGACGTATACAGTTGCAGCACTTGTTCCAGATGAAAGTCCCCAATTATTCTCAGGCATAATCACAGGTACTTTGTGCCCTGGCGCAACGACTTCTGGTTTCTCATCAGGACTATTTCTTGGCATCATCGGAGGCCATAGTCTTCCATTATTGTCTCCAACAGAAGAACCGCTCCAGATGTTTCCGCTTGAATCAACACCACCAACGCATATCACGGTGTCAACGATTCCAGGAGATGCGACATCTCCATCATCATTCGCACCGCCGTCATTACCTGCTGCTGCAACAACTACAATTCCAGCATTGTATGCATTTTCAACCGCATCTTCAACTTGGTCACCGAGAATTATTGAGAATCCAGATGCATTCCCACCTAGGGAAAGTGAAATTATATTGACACCTTTGGCAATACACCAGTTTATCGCTTCTGCAACAGTTTCATCATTACCTTCTCCATTTCCTGAAAGTGCTTTAGCTACATACAGATCAACGTCAACTGCTAGACCGGTTAGTGAACCATCTGCAACTAAGATTCCTGCCATCATTGTTCCATGCCCATTATCGTCATACGGGTCATCTCCATTACCAACAAAATCCGACCAATCTGCAAGATTTAATTCTGACAAGTCGTCATGAGCCATATCTATTCCCGAGTCTACCATGCAAACACTCACACCATCTCCTGAATACTCATCAACCAGGTCATAATTAACGAGTCTGTCGAAATCTTCCTCTTTTTCTAAGACTAATGCAGAGGGGCCAGAAAGGCTGATTTCTCCTGAGTATATCATATATGCAAATATTCCAACTGCAATTAGGAGAACGCAAGAAGCAAATACTGTCAGTTGCTTGATGAAATCTAGGTCGGTTTCTAGTTCTCCATCGGGAATGTGAGGGGCAGGCTGCACGTTATCACCCAAGTGCTTCTACCGCTTCAACTAATGTTTCTGCAAACAATCTAACTTCATCTTCTGTATTGTACAGGTACGCGCTTGCACGAAGTGAGCCTCGAACTAATCCCCTGTTATTGAACCAAGAATGAACGCAGTGCATCCCACTTCTAACCATTACGCCAGCAGCCTCGTCGAGTAAAATCGCTATGTCATGAGCGTCAATGTTGTCTAACAAAATTGAACAAATTCCTCCACGCTTTGTTGCATCTTCTGGTCCAATTATACTCAGTCCATTGACATCTTTCAATACAGACGTCATCACTTTGTTCAATTTGACCTCGTGTTCGTGAACGTCATCTAAATTAATCTTTGAAATGTAATCAACAGCAGCATTGGTCCCTAGAATTCCAGCATAATTACCTAAACCGCCTTCAAATTTTGCTGGTGGTTTTGACCACACCATTGAATCGTAATGTGAGGTCTCTACAGTACTACCTCCTGATTGAATTGAACGCATGTTTTCCAATAATTCCATTTTACCCCATAGGCCACCCATTCCGGATGGTCCCATCATTTTGTGAATTGAAAACGCCATGAAATCGATTCCTAAATCTTGAACATCTACCTTCATGTGTGGAGTCGATTGGGCACCATCAATACAAACTAACGCTCCGTAGTCCTTCGCAATTTTTGCTGCTTCTTTTACAGGTATTGCAATACCATCCAAATTTCCTACATGCGATAAAGAGACCATTTTCAAGTTCCGACCAGCTTCCGCACATGCATTTTCGAAATTCTCTACGTTGAATGTATTATCTTCATTCGACTTTACGACTCTGTGGTCTACCCCTTGTTCTTCTTCTAGTTGCAACCATGGGACGAGGTTTGAATTATGCTCACGGTCTGTGGTTAAAATCACATCACCCTTTTCCCAGTTTAGACCCTTTGCAACCTGGTTTAGGGAGTGTGTTGCATTTTTGGTGAATATGATTTCATTTGATTCGTTAGCGTTGAATAACTTCCCGAGATTTTTTCTACAGTTTACCATTTTTCGAGAAACTGCTGTTGCATATCTGTGTACTGATCGTCCACCGCACCCTGGCGATTCTTCGTAGTATGAACGGATTGCATCGATTACAGAGTTTGGCCGTAATGTCATGCAAGCATTGTCTAAGTAAACCGGAGCATTTTCCCCCGAAAGAGTAGGGAAATCTTCCCTTAGGTTACCGAACATTACCAAGCCTCCTTGTCAGGTATGTAATCGACAACCGGGCTGTTTAGTCCACACTCAGAGCAAGTGTATCGGGTAGGATATGATTCTTCACAGCCTATACATTTCTCCCCTGCAACGCCTCGACTATTACAATCTGGATTTGCACAATCAACGAGAGTTTCCCCTTTTTCATTTTGATTGATTGGAGCGGTTGCATTACAGGCTGGACACTCTCCCTCTGTAGCTAGAATGACTCCTTCAATTAGCAAATCCGCATCTGCTGCTGCTGCTGCCTTTGTCTGAACTTTTGCACCTTCACCCAGCATTCGCTGCGGAAACCACAACATGTGCATCATTGTGTAGATTAGAGCCACTCCTGTGATTAGATGAATAAAGTAAACACCGTAATCTTCTACATTCCTATCGGCGATGAAATGAGCTCCTGACCAGCCGTTAATTACCATAAGAACGACCCACACCACGACCATTGTTGTCCATGAAAACAAACTGTGCTCGGCCATAGCCTCTTCCATAATTCTTACATCGGTGTGTACGTGGTTTTCCTGGACATGGTAATCTCTTGTTTCGGTTACTGCTTTCCAGAAGAAGTATGTGAAGAAGCAACCTACTGCTGTAAGCATGAATCCGCCAAGGGCATCACCCAAACTAGCACCGATTGGGAAATTAGGAGAACTTACATGGAGCACAACCTGTGATAAGAAAATCGATCCCCAAATGATGATTATGTTGATGATGTGTCCACGCATAATCGGAAAATTTACTGAAATCTGAACAAAGAACCATACCCATAGTATACCTGAAATAATTAACTGGAAAAACGCGAATCCACCAATGACTGACAAGCCATCCAAACCAGTGACTTTTGGATCTCCGCCAGCATACAAATCTGTAGATACAGAGCCAAGAAGGAATGCAGCAATTCCTGTAAGCATTGTCAAAATATGAGGCTGCCCCCATTCACGTCTGAGTAGTTTGAATTGGAATTTCCATTCGTGACGAAGTTTGTCAACCGACTTAAACATCGGATGTAAATCTGCAAATTCTTTGTCTAGAACTATATCGGCTAGGCGAAATGGCATGTCTCCGTGAGTTTCTGCGGAGATTTCTACCTCTCCCGCGAACTCTTCCGCCATAGCAGGGCCTGAGTGTTTTCCCTTTGAGTCATTTCGGTCGTTTGCACCTCCTTCGGAGGTGAGAATTCTAGCAAATAAAATACAATTTTGACGCTACATCCCCGAAAATTACTATGGATTTTAGTCTTGAATTTGATTTCAATAATCGTGGCGCCGAGAGGGAGATTTGAACTCCCGAGGGACGGGCCCACGCGATTTCCAGTCGCGCGCACTACCAGGCTATGCGATCTCGGCTCAACTTCGCCGACAGGCCTTCTATGTTTAACCGAAACGGTTGGAAATTGTATGTGGTGAATCCGAATCGATTATATCACAACGGTAGGTGGCGGCGAATACGCCACCATGGCTTAGTGGTATAGCACCTCATTGGTAATGAGGAGGTCGCGAGTTCAAGTCTCGCTGGTGGCTCCAAGTCTTCCTCTTTTGTAAGTGGCTTTTAGGGGCAGGGTTGATAGGATACAGCGGACCCGTAGGGTCCGGTAGTCTTCATGAAATCTTACACCAAAACTTCCCTCGCGATGTTTTTGACGGTTCTAATGGTCAGCCATGTCGCCTCAGCGGCCACTAGTTTCTGGAATGGTCCCTCCGGTTTATCTGGCAACTCACAAACGGTTTCAGGTGCGTTTGAGGTTCCAGGTAATGCAACAGTTATCGATGCATGGTTGCACGTTGACGAGAGCGGTTACCTTGAGGATGGATATGGAGTTACATGGACAGGTGAAGATATTCCTGGCAATTTCACATCAGGCCAATTCACAAATACCATGATCGGTAAATTTGAAGGAGCGATGTCATTGATGCCAGATTCTGCAGTTTCGAATGTCGAGTCATTTTCTTCCGCAAGTTTACAGTTACCATCCGCTTGGTCTCAAACTGGCTCTATTTGGGAAGCTGTAAATCCCAGCAGCATGAATGGTACAGTATCAGGAACAACTAGGACCATGTCTCATGGCTCTGCGCCAGCCACAGCAGCAGACGGTGGAGTAGTCGCAGCCACATTGCCGGGGCAAGGATTGCCAACAAGTACATCGGGAGCGTTGATAGCTCCTCAATTCGCAATTCCATCACCAATTAATAATTTCAATCTCTCATTTACTCATTCGCACCATCTTGATTCCCTTGACGGCGCATGGGTGGAGTACAAACTTGACAATGGGTCATGGACTTACATCGAACCAAGTGGCGGATACACCTCTACAATCTCGGCAAATGCATCGGTTCCAAATGGTGCAAATGGTTCAGGATTCGCAGTATTTGGTGATGGTAATTTCAGCGGCTGGAATACTGTGGTTTTCAATCTTGATAATATCTCAGGAATTTCAAACGCTACTCTTATGCAGTTTAGATTCCAAGTATGGACTGATAGCAACAGTACCCCTCGGCCCGGTTGGTTCTTAGACAGTTTTTCTGTAACAAATCAAGGCAACTCAGTTGGATACTGGCACCATGGGTGCTATAGCCAGACAGGAAGTACGTGTCTCTACAGTAACAACGCTCATGCTGCATTGGAGAGTACAATTGACCTCTCCAACACATCAACGGGTTCTAAGGTTCAAACAAGGCTTGAGTTCGACCTTGAAGGTTCATCCTACGACAATTTCTGTGTTGAGTTATCGACAGATAATGGAACTACGTGGACGGATATTTCATCCGGCACTTCCGCTACAACAACAGACTGTCGTTCCAGAACTGGCGCTATACCTGGTAGCAGTTACACGCTACCTAACGGAACAACAGTGTTTGATGATTCAGGGGGATTCGTGACTCTTGATTTCTCAATTCCACAATCCATGCTCGGTTCTAACAACACCTCAAAAATCCGCTATGTTGTCCAAACAGATGGTTCTGTACAATACGGGTCTTCTACCGACGAACGCGAAGGTTTGACTGTAGATTGGTTCAAGGTAATCACATCAAATGGTACCGCAATTGATGTCAATCAACTATCTAATTCAACCAGTGCGTCAGATTACGGAATCAACGGTGCTACAAATGACTGGGCTTTCATTCAGATTGGAGCAGGTGGACTGGCAATTACTGATTCACTCGAAGACGCCCCAGCATTGCCGCCGGGAGGTTGGTCGATATCCAATCAAGCAGGACAGACCGGTTGGCAATTTGGTGGAATTTGCTCAAACTACTCCGACGGGCCATCATCGTTCCCTAGTGCAAGTTTAGGATTTGGCACAAATCTCTGTGGAGATTATGATTCTAGTTCTGATAACTCTCTATACTCGCCGTCGTATTACGTGCCTTTGGGAGCTAGCGCAAGATTTGTTTGGCAACACTGGATGTGTTCAGAAGATGGTTGGGATGGCGGATTACTGTATGTCTCTACTAATGGTGGTGCTTGGAACCAAGCATTTGTGAATTACACAAACAGTTCTAATTGGTATGATGGTACAATAACTAGCACTAGCGGCTTCATTGGGACCGATGTTTGGGATGGAAGACAGTATGTTGCTGCTTCAGGTCAATTTTCATGCACTAGTAGTGTAAACATTCCATGGCTGAGTATGGAGTACGATGTATCCAACCTATCTGGGAATAACGTGTCCTTCCGATTCAGACAAATCAGCGACAGTGCTGTACAGGAGCCGGGCTGGTACGTTGATGACATTGGTCTAGAAGTCGACTGGTTTGAGACAGAAGGTACGTGGAGATCACCTCTTGTTTATACAAACGACCTTGGCTACGGTTTCGTTGACGCGGATGTAATTCTGCCAGCAAATACTTGGTATGGAGTTGACGTGTTAGACGCTTCTGGTCAAGTAATTCCGGGACATGAAAATATGTCTCTACCTCTATCTTTGGCTAGTATTGACAGAGATAATCATTCAGGCATATACATCGAAGTTAACATGGGTACAGATGACCAATATTACACGCCTTTGATTCGTGAGC
>JBMYVD010000046.1:0-7306 GCA_049606035.1 Candidatus Poseidoniaceae archaeon
GAGATGATCCGGTAAAATTCAGCACTCGTATGCTCATTGCACATCACTGGACGATTGTTCTGCTACCTATTGGTTTGATTGCGGGTCATGCCATCGTTTCTTTTTCTATTCCTAGATTCTTCGATTCGGATTATTCAGATGCGGTACAGGTTTTCGATATCCTACTGGCAGGTTGGGCGATGACGCTGTTAGCAGTGCCATGGTATGTCGCACTTCAAGCGGGCCATAACCCATGGAGATTTACTACACTAATTGCCCTAGTTGTCCTGGCTGCAGGCATTTCTGGTTGGGTGCTAATTCCGCATTACGGAGTTATGGGAGCGGCTTGGGCTAGCGTTATCGGTTGCTGCATAATGCTATCATTCGCTAAATTGCTATGTGGAGATGAAGACCGTCTTAGCGACGGATTAGCAGTATTCTCAGTTGCTGTTTGCTACCTACTCTCAATCGGTAACTTGCTCGCTCTAATCGGGTTATTGACATTCGTGCCTGCAAAGAAATCCTTCGACTACTTACGAACAAAAGGCGCAATTACTCAAGAAGAGTAAGGCTTCCTACCATCTGTTGATTCGAACAGATGTAATCAGCGCATTATCTCTGCAGCTTTTCTTACCATGTAAGGGACGTATCCCATGATGAAGAAGAAGTATCCAATGGCTCCAAGTATCCAAAGGGCGTTTAATTCGTAACCGATTCCAATTCCAATCATTAGGGCCAAAACTGCAGTTACGACGATAGATTCAACGAATCCAGCGATTGAGGTCTTCCACGAATCAACATAACTGAAACTAACATCGTCGCTTCTACCATCCTTCAGTGCTTTACCCACAGGATAGATAATCATCTGACCATAGGCAATGATTGTAACTAGCGTTGCTATAACTAGAATGATCATTCCAGTTGTCGCAGAATCAGATGAAATCGCCATGTCAAATGCCATGTACCACACGATAGAAAGCAAAATCATAGATACAAACCAGCCGGCAAGAGCTATGATTCCATATTTGAATACGCTAAACGCAGCTGCCATGTTAATTGCTGGTTTTGGTGATGCTCCTGGTTTGATTATCACTGGAGCAATCATTGCAGGTGCTGTGTTTACTGGTTGAACTGCCGTCTCTTGAGGCATTACTGCCGGAGTTGGAATCTCTGGAGTAGGTGGTGCTGTTTCCGCCTCTTCTGCCGGAGCAAGAGCCTGTTCTTCGACAGGTACCCACTCTGTTCCGTTCCACATATAGTTGCCATCTTCGCTCAATTGCATGTTTGGCTGTCATTGTCCACACGTATAAACTAAGTCCCAAAGAGGTGTTTTTATCAATGAGTTTTTCCATTCCCAAAGTTTGACAAAAATCAAATTAAAGTGATTGTATGAGTTTTGCCCATTGATTTTTTACGCTCTCAAATTGGAAGTCTTGAGGAAGAGTGAGGTCTTGGCTATTCTCTAGACGCGCTTCAACGGCATCTGCTAATACACTCACTTCAGGAGGGTAAACTTCCATCCATTCACCCATATCGCCAACGTCAACAGCCACGACTGGACAACCACATACAATTGCCTCCTTTGCAACAAGAGGCCCTGACTCTCTTGTTGATGTAATTAGACATACATCTGCGGCTAGCATCCTATCCCAAACCATAGCACGAGGTTGCTTTTTCAAAGTTGTAATTCCGACTTTCCAACCACGGGTTTCCAATTCTTCACCTACTCTTAGAGCAAGGATGTGATTTTTTTCCGGACGTCGCGGATCTGCTGGGAACAAAATATCGATCTTAGATTTTCTAAACAAACCTTTGAATTTCTTCATCGGTTTATGCCATTCATCATCCACGTTTACATGACAAGGTATTGTAATCGAATCGTACCTTTTCAAAGAATTGGAAACTACGACCAAGTGGTCTGCTGATTGGGCAAGGAATGCGATTCTTTTTCCTCTATGGTCGTTTAGTGCGACATCAAAATCATGGCCATGAACAACTGCAATCCAAGGAACTGAATGCTTCTTAGCAATCGATTTTGCTGCGTATGCCGCTGGCCACAATGTATGACAAATCACCAAGTCTGGTTTCCACTTATTCGAAATCCCTGATGCACTGAAAGCTGTTATGGAAGGAAAATCGGGAAATTCCCAATGGCGCTTAACTTTGACTTCAAAATCTCCATGATTGAATGATTTCGGTGCTTTTGCAACACCTTCCATTGTGGAGCGGCGAGCTTCATTCATTCTCAGCATGCGTGGAAGAACGTTCAGAACCTTGACTTCATGACCGAGTGACTTGAGCAATTCCGCATGGTCGCTAACAAACGTCCCTCTTGCCACATTTTCCGGAATTGGGAACAGCCGGGTTACCAGCAGTATCTTCATCGATATCACTCTAGAGCCTGGTGAATAATTGAAAGGTTGTCTGCTACGCTGGCTTTGTCGTTAAACAGGCCCGAACCTACTACACAATTGGTCACTCCCCACTCTCTAAGCATCGCAATATTGTGGGCCTTTACTCCACCATCTACTTGAATTTGAACGGGTCTACCTCCCGCTGCAACTTGTGCATCAATCGCTTCCCTTAGCCTTCTAATCTTACTCTCCACGGTTGGAATAAATGACTGTCCACCAAACCCTGGGTTTACGCTCATAACCAAAACTAGGTCGATTTCTGATAGCACTTCCAAAGCCGCTTCAACCGGAGTACCCGGGTTGAGAGTTACTCCCGCAGTAGCCCCTGCCGCTCTGATTGCAGTCAAACACCTGTGGAGGTGCTTGACAGCTTCAACATGTACAGATATGTGGTTTACTCCTGCATCGATATACTGCTGGAATGAATCTTCAGCATTCTCAATCATGAGATGTGCATCAAAAGTTGGTCCATCGCCAAGTGCCTTTCGCAACTTGGCGATTACTGGGGGCCCGAATGTCAAATTCGGGACAAAATTACCATCCATTATGTCCAAATGGAGCCAATCTAATCCTGCATCAACTGCCTCGCTACATGCGTTTCCTAAATCGGCAAGGTCGGCGGTTAGAACAGATGGTGCGATTATCATCAATACCCTCTCAAATCATGCGAATAGGTGCCAAGACATGAGTATTGGGGTGTACAAACCCTCTTAGGAGTGGCGAAGTTCGCTAGGGTTGGTGAGATAATGGGCCAAGTCATGTCCGTCACAGATTCAGAATTTGATAGTGTAATTAACGGAGACGAATGGGTTCTCGTAGATTTCTGGGCACCATGGTGCGGACCGTGCAAAGCACTGGGCCCTATTTTGGAACAAGTTGCAGAAGAAATGCCAGTTACAATTGCAAAGGTCAACACTGACTCTGATTCAATGAATGCTGCAAAACTTGGAGTGCGCGGTATTCCAGCATTATTCCTCTTCCACAATGGAAAGATGGTTGCCAATCAAACCGGAATGGTTCCAAAGCCAGCCCTAACAAACTGGCTGAACCAACAAATGTCCGCTAGCGATTTCTGATTTACTTCAGACTCGCTTTGCGCTTTTTTGAGGCGCTTCCTACTTCTCTTTGGAATCTCTCTCTCAGTGCCTCGTGTAGCCACATTCCTTCTTCCAACTCGAGTAACAGACCGTAAGTCAACAATCGATCGGGTGGGTTACCTTCCCAATTCACTGCTGCAGATAGTTTACTCCATTTCACTGGAGATTCTGCCACCGCCAATGTTGCGAGTAACTCGTGTTCTTCTGGCGGCATGTGATTGATGATTTCTTCATCCAAGAATTTCAGCCAATCGCCGTGAGTTGTTTGCCCGTATATTTCCAAGAGTTCCAATGCCAAAGGATGACCCCCTGTCATCTTGTGCACGTCTACTGGGTCTGCCGGTGCACCATCCATGGTTTCTACCCAGTCAGTTATCTCATCGATTGAAAGACCTTGAAGAGATAATTCTTGGACAATATCTCTAGTATGGACGTCCCTTCTATCATAAACATCTAGAGTTGTCCTTGAGATGAAGATAAGCCTTAGAGGTGCCTTCTTTGAGATATCTAGCAGCGCTCCAAGGAGATCTCTTGCTTCAGTAGTAACATGGTGTACATCATCTAAAACGATTAGCCAGTATGGCGGAGGACCACCAGATTCTCCAATGAACCTCTCTCTGATAGCTTGCGCATCCGTGAGGTATGCGAGTAATCTGCGTCGCCATGAGTCTACGTCGAATTCTGCACCGGGAGTGAGCGGTAAGGTTTCCATCAATTGGTAAGGATCGTGTTTGTCGTCCACCCCAAATCTGTGCAAAAGTGAAACCGCCAATCCAACCGCCTTATCCCAAGGCTGACAGGGGTACCAGCAAACAGAGAGATGTGGTACTTCATGCATGTGATTTCCTAACCAATTCGCCACGAGTGTTGATTTACCAATCCCGGCAATTCCATGGATTACCATACAGGGAGATCCAGATTCAAACCAATCATCAAGACCTGAAATCGCATCAACCCTACCATGAACTGTTCTTGTTTTTGGAGGCGAGGTATGGTACGTAGCGTGCGCACCAGCCAGTAACTTCAGTCTTCCTGGAGGTGGCAAGTCAGTATCTTCGGATTTTTTCTTAACCAAGCCAAATCTGATGTCGCCAAATGTTAGCACGCCTTCGTGCTGAGCGTGAAGGAGTATCTGTAAAACAGAAAGGTCCGCTTGAAGACGACCCGAGGCCTCAATCGCCTCTACTTCTAACAGTGTATTCGATTCATCTCTGATGAGTACTTTCAACTTAGATAACTCAGATAGTCGCTTTTTGGCCTCAGCACGGCCGATATCTGTGAGTTGCCATGTTTTCTGCTTACGGTCATCTCCTCTTATCGAGCGAGAGTGTTCACTGACCATTCTTTTTCTCAATAAAGTCCGCATCGCCCTACTGACATTAGGGGGATGTTGAGCACATGCCTCTGCTATACCTGGCCTTGTTAATGCAGCACTGACAACGTAGCGGTCGGCTTGTTCGTCCTCTTCCAACAAATGCAACAAGATTCTATCTTTGACGGCCACATTCACTTTAGGAATGTCTCCGGTCATGGCAATCCTAAGACGAATTTACATTCAATTATATCCCAAGGAGGATGACTTGTGTACTAAACATCAAGACAGTAAATCCTTTATTATAATAACAACCGGGGAGATATGGCTTTTACTAAGTGGCGCTCATTTTACTTGGCCGCCTTGATGGTAGGAATGTTGGCACTGCCAATCGCAAGTGCTGCCGATTCAGATGGTGACGGGATAGATGATTCCGCAGATGACTGTCCTTACTCTTATGGAGACTCAAGCGCTGACAGAACCGGATGTCCAGACAGAGATGGGGATGGAACATCGGACGTAAACGATGGATGGACCTCCATTAACCCAAGTTTCGCCAAGGATGTTGCATTAACTTCCAACTTTGACTATTGGGACGTTGACCATTCTCCTGACGGAGAATTCATTGTTTCAGTCGACGAAAATGGATATGCAAGAATTAGAAATTCTACCACTGGTGTGATTATTAGGTCCGTGCAAGCTTTCACAGATGATGCAACCCAAGTTGCATGGTCAGGAGACGGCACATACATCGCTGTGTCAACAGACGCTCAAGACATTGTAAAGATGTACTGGGCAAGTAACCTCAGCAGCGTCCATGGAGACATTTCAGCAGACGTTGGTGGTGGAGATGAGGTCAAAGACCTGGCATTCTCAAATGATGGTAGCATGTTAGCAATCGCCATTGGAAGGTCTGGAAACGGAGGAACCAACGGAGTTGTTAGAGTAATCAATACAACTGACGGCACAGTAATCAACAACGCAAACCCAGCTGGGGAAGACAGGTTCTACAGCGTAGCCTTTGCTCCAAGCGACACGCATCTTGTTGCTGGTGGAAACGGAGAAGCGTACATTGTAGAAACAAATACATGGTCTACGACCTACACTATTGGAACCCCAGCAGGCTCTGTAAACGACGTAGCGTGGTCACCAGACGGAGAGAGAATCTCTGTGTGTGAAGGATACACTCAGGGCCAAGGTGGTTCAAGGCTAAGATTGTTCAATACCGCAAACTGGGCTAATCACAAGACATGGTCCCACACAACTTCATGTTTGTCAACTGACTTTTCACCAGATGGTAAACAGGTTGTTTACGGAGGAAGTTACTACGAAGCCGATGGTGCGAAAATGAAGGTGTTTGAAGTTTCAACTGGCAACTCAATTGACACTCTTCTCCAACCAAGGCCAAACAATTGTCAAGGCACGCAAAACAACAATTGCGGACGAACATACGGAGTCTCATGGGACCCTGATGGCTCTCGAATCGCTCAAGCATTTGGAACCAACGATGAAGGGCTGTACATTTGGTTCGCAGATCTAGATCCAGACAATGATGGATGGAACACTTCAGATCAAGGTGACGGAAAGAGTGACGCATTCCCTGATGAAGGTACACAGTGGCAAGACTCTGACAACGATGGATATGGAGATAATCCACTACCTGCATTCCAAGGCGACGCATGCCCCAATACCTTTGGAACAAGTTTCCAAGACAGATTTGGATGCCCTGATGGTGATGGAGACGGGTACTCAAACGAAGGGGATATATTCCCAACCGATGCAGACCAGTGGGCCGACTCTGATTCTGACGGTAGAGGAGACAATTACTACTACGACGTTCAACAATTTAGTGAACTTCACATCAATCAGAGAGGAGACGCTTTCCCGATGAACCCGACTCAATGGAATGACACAGATGGTGACGGCTGGGGAGATAACTACGATAATTCATCTTGGACTGCGATAAGGCCTGTCGATGACCCTTCAACACCTGATGTCGACGAAAGTTGGCCCGGCCTCTATGATTCAGCTGCAACTCAAGTCGATAAATTCCCTCTGTTCAGATACCAATGGGCTGATTCTGATGGCGATTGGATTGGCGATGAGCCTAACACCCCACTATCGGATGGTTGTCCAAACACGTGGGGTAGTTCTACTGAAGATAGAATCGGTTGCAAAGATACCGATGGAGATGGGTGGTCAGACGCAACTCCAGATTGGCCAGCCCACCCAACAGGAGATGCTGACGCATTCCCCGACGACCCTACTCAGTGGAGAGATAGCGATGGAGATGGATTCGGTGATAACACCACAGGAAACAATCCTGATGAATGCCCTGGAGAATACGGAACATCTTCCGTTGACAGGGTAGGGTGTCCGGATGCTGATGGTGACGGATGGTCTAATGCAGGAGACCCATTCCCAACCGATGGTACACAATGGGAAGATAGGGATGGAGACAATTACGGAGACAATCCTAATGGGAACAATGCTGATGCATTCTC
>JBMYVD010000046.1:7400-11299 GCA_049606035.1 Candidatus Poseidoniaceae archaeon
TTCCCCGATGATTCAAGCCAGTGGGCAGACAGTGACGGCGATGGTTACGGCGATAGACCGATCATACCTAACGGCGATTTCTTCCCTAACGACCCAACTCAGTGGAGCGACTTCGATGGAGATGGATTTGGAGACAACCCTAATGGAAACAATGGTGACCAATGTCGTGAGCTATATGGTGAATCAACAATACCTGCTGCTAGAGGTTGTCCTGATTCAGACAATGATGGAGTCGTAGACCCATTCGACGCATTCCCTGATGATTTCTATCAGCAGACCGATAAAGACGGTGACGGTTGGGGAGACAACCAAGCGGTTCCAAACGGAGATGAATGTCCAGACGAAGCTGGCACAAGTACAAACAATTCAAGGCAAGGCTGCCCCGATGCTGATAACGATTCATGGGCAGATGTAGATGACATGTTCCCCAATGACCCACTCCAGTGGGTAGATACTGACCTCGATGGATGGGGCGACAATTATGGCTGGGTGAACAGCACAATCGCTGATGAAACCGATGTTGGCAATCTCATTACGATTCGAGAACAATGGGGAGATGCATTCCCTCTCGACCCAAGCCAATGGTCAGATACCGATGGTGATGGATTTGGAGACAATAATACAGGTAGACTACCAGATGCATTCCCGCTCAGAGCATCACAGTGGGCTGATACCGATGGTGATGGATACGGTGACAATCAGAAATTAGGCTCATGGCAGCCAGATGAATGTAATGTCAAGTATGGTGAATCATATATCGATTATTTCGGTTGCCCTGATAGCGATAAAGACGGTGTTTCCGACCAAACAGACCCTTGTCCATATGACCCTTCAATCAGTGCCGGAATTAGAGGGCAGGAGCAATGTGCTTCTTTCGATGACCATGACAATGATGGAATCCCCAACGAATTTGATGCAGATTTCGTTGCAGGAGCAGATGGTGATGACGAGGGTGCACTAAGTACTGAAATTCTAATTCTTGTCGGCCTTATGGTATTCCTACTAGCGGTGATTTCAGTTGCAATGGTCGCTAAGCAAGCCGGACGAAGAAAGGCGGCATACAACCGTGCCGAAGAAATGAAAGTCAGTGCTATGTTCCAAGAAGAGGAAGCACGAAGGCTTGAATGGATAGATTACTACGTTGCCCAAGGCGATACTGCAAAGGCCATGGAATTAGGTTGGCAACCTCCAGCTGAAGTCCCTCAGTGGCAGCAGCACCAAATGCAACAGCAACAAGCACAGCAGGAAGCCGTTCCTACCATGATGAGTTTAGATGAACTCTGATTAGGACTTCTGGGCTCTAGCCCTTTCCCTACGCGCTTTTTCTGCAAGACTATCGTCGAATGCTAAGAAATCTAAATTATTCCAAGCCTCATCATCGTCTAGTGCATTCAGGGCCTCATTATCGGATAGAAGTTGCCCAACTGTAATGAAACTAGGATTTGTTCCATCAGATAACTGATATTGATGACCAGGAAGAACCAACCAATCGCTTGGTAGATTCAATAATCGCTTTCGTAAGTGAATCAAAGATTTCCTCTGCGCATCAACATCTCCACCGAATAGATCGGTCCTTCCACAACGACCGAGGAACATACAATCTCCGCTAACAACTACGCCTTCGCCGATGAACGTCATGTGGCCTGGTGTGTGGCCTGGTGTGCAGTGGGCCTCAATTTCTAATTCTCCCAATTTATGGACTATTGAGGAAAATGGTTCATTCGACCAAACTTGGTTTGATGGCCCATCCCATCCTCTTTTCGATTCATCTTCATGCACCCACACCTCTCTGTCCTGAAGTCCATCGACTCCCTTCGAATGGTCCCAATGTGAATGGGTTAGCCACACCTGCTCTAGATTCCAATCCTGTGAATTACAGACGTTCAACCAATAATCTGAGAAAAACGGGTCGATGATTGCAGCTTTCTTGGTTTTTTTACACACAAGTAGGTGGTTCAAATTGTCCCAATCGCCCAACTGCGCTTGATAAACTAGCATTTTTTCTGTCTCGAGTATGCATTCAGCCATCTTCGCTCACCAATCCGATGGACCGCATCCCTTCTAAGGGATGACGTACATGGTTTACCATGGGCAGAGAGCGAATGCTGGCTGTTGTTTTGGCTGGCCTTCTGGCAGCCATGGCTCCAAGCGCCTTTGCTACTCAAGGAAATGTGACCTTGAATTCGGTTCTTGTTGATGCTCCAGAAAAGGGGTGGTATTCCTCAGGAGATATTGTCTCAGTCTCTGGAATTATCTCTAATGACGGAGACGCCACAAGCATAACGGTAGACCCATCATGCAACGAAGTTTTGCGAGTTTGGAGCGAGGGGGAAATGGTAATTGACGGGACAGGCATCTGTCTTGGGCAAAGCAGAGGATTAGACATAGGCGCAAATTCAGAATCCACCTTAAACACCCTAACTTGGGACCTTAGAAATTCAGAAGGAGAATATGTACCTTCAGGAGATTACACAGTGGAGTATTACATCGCTGGAGAAGGATTGACTTCAAGTGTTGATGTCCACATTCAGACTCCATTTGATATTCCAGACGAATTGGAGATGACAGTTATTGCAACTGCTAGAGACGGGGTGCATGCTGAAGCATCTCCTAGTATTCTCACAGTTCGCATAGCAAATACCCTCAAAGAAAGTATGGACCTGAATTTCGAAAATTGTGCACTGGTCATCAATAGCGAATTACATGGTGACTGCGGACCTGATTCATTGAGGGGAATGGAAGTTGTAACGATTGCACAAATACCGGTCGAACTAAGTTCTGGCGAAAATACGTACTCGGTTTCTATTGGGGACTCACAACTCCGCCAAGATATCACAATCATTGCGATTGAAGATGTCGACCAGGGTGTTAACAGCGGCCAGTTAGGAGAGGTGTCCATAGACTTGCAATTGCAAGGTGATTTGGAATTCGAAGAGTTAGAAATCTTCAGCCCTGATATTTTACTGAAAAATAACGGAGATTCTGATGTCTCTTTGGATTTTGAAACCAGTTGTCTGGGTGAAATTTGGGTAGTTGATGCTAGCGGCTCTGTAGTCATGGACTCAAGATTTGGTAAGGACTGTACAAATCTTGAGGTTGAATATTTGATAGAACCAGGTACTGACCGCATATTTTCTCAATCTGACTGGGGTTTTATCGACACGGTTGGATGTCATGTAGCACCCGGTGAACTAACGGTGATCATGGAAATTCCTGAACACGACTTGTATGGAACAGAAGTCATCAATCTTCTCAGAGAGCGTGATGATTACTGTGCAGATTCCACCTTTTCAATTAACTCTGAATTCAGCGGGGAAGACACCCTAACAATATCGCCAGAGATGTCGAGTATTGTCTCCAGTGACCTGACTTGGTTTAATTCATGTGGGGTTGTCTCAACACTTTACAAGAATGGTCAAGAGATAGACAGTATTCTATCACAATGTTCCTACAACTCAACGATTACTGTTCAGTTTACGACGATGGAATTAGAATCGTTTGAAGTGGACATGTCGCAATATGGAGAAGGTGAATTTACACTTGTATTCGAAACTCTAACCGCACCGATTACCAAATCTACAGTTTCATTCTCTTGGCCACTAGAAACCGAATCTGAAACTCAAGAAGTCACCGATGAAGTCGTCGAAGAAGTTGATTCAAGAATTATTTCTGGAACCTGGAGTGCCACATCCAATGATTTGGGAACTTGCTGGTTACTCAACACCCCGGATGAAGGGATCATCACACTAGCTGGAGCTCAAGGATTAACATCCTGGGCACCGCGTATTGGGACAACTGGCGAGTATCTCGTTCAAAATTCGGGCCCTGCCCCGGAATGTTCTGATTTCTCTTCTCAATCATTCACGATTAGAGAAGTTTACACTGAAGAGTTGCTAGTC
>JBMYVD010000047.1:0-10445 GCA_049606035.1 Candidatus Poseidoniaceae archaeon
CGTAGGTTCTGCTTCTTTTTCCGGTGCAGGCTCCGGCTCGCTTTGGCCAGAGTCTGTTTCTGCTTGTGCCTCTGAATCGCTGGATGTCTCGCTAGTCACTGTGGCGACTGGCTCTGGGACAGATTCCGATACAGGGGCGGCAGGTGGTGGTGCGGTTGCTGCCGCTTGTGCTGCGGCCTGTGCTGCTGCCAATGCTGCTGCTTTTTCGGCTTCTGCTACCGCTTCTGCTGCAACCCTTGCTGCTTCTGCTGCCGCTCTTTCTGCTTCTGCTATCGCATCTGCAGCCATTTCTGCTTCACGGTCTGCAGTAAACCTAGTTGCTATAGCGTCTGCTCTTGCGTCTAGGATTGATGTATCTAGATCTTCACCTCTGAGCACTGCAATCATCGCATCATCGACTAAATCCATTGCGAGATTTGTTAGTTCTCGATTTGAGCGCCAGCGATTGATAATGAATGGATGGTCGCCGGAATTTGTTGAAATTACGAACCTTTCCGGGTCCATCAATTGCAGTAATACAAGTAATGCGGATATGAAAAACGGTATCAAAAACAAGGTGCTAATCATGAATGTGGAAATTAATGATGCTCCTGCAACAACCCACCAAACTCCTTTGAAGTCGTCTAGCCAATCTAATCTTTGATGTGAAAATCCAGTGTAAGAGTCCCTTCGCGTAGCGAGTACATCGCTTACAGATGGTGATGCACCTACCCTGTCTATTCGTGCAACTCTAATCAAATCATCATCGACTAAAATTGAGAGTGTGTGGTCTCCACACGAAGACTCTTTCAAAACGAACTCGCTCATATCGGTTCCAGACCTTACGCCTCTCGCACGCATCCTTGGTGGACCATCGACCCACGATTGTAGAGTGCCACTAAATCCTGCAACAAAGGCACATGCAGCAGACAATAGTGCTAGCCACAAGCCTTGACCCCAATCAGGCTCTGTATCTGTTTCAGGTAGCATGATTGACCAAACCAAAACCGAGATTCCAACTAAAATACCTGAGCCAGAAGATAGCAAGTTGGGCAACCTAGAGGAGTGTCCAATCATAGCACGTACTTGGAATACTGTGGCAACAAATAGTGATATTGATCCTACAATTAGCATGATTATGGCAACGAATCCAGCGTTATGGTAATCTGCGAAATCGCCACATGCCTCTTCTTTTTGCGAGGCATTAGCATCGATTTCTCTCATCGTCTTCATGCAATCATCATACAAATCTCCAAGATTTTCCGTCTCGGATTCACATTCCCCATCGATACAAACTTCCAGAGTTAATTCTGACAGGCTCATATCAGATTGTAAAGAGCCGATTTCGGACTCAGTTGAGTCGGTTAGCCAAGAATCGTTGATTATCGAATTAGATGCCATCACTAAAGCGAAAACGGTTAGCGCTAGTGCGATTTGTGAACCTGGATTTCTCTTGATTGTCACGGCTGGTGCTGGCGCTGAAACCGGTGCCTCATCTTCGCCCATGAATGGGCGATGGAAACAATTCACTGATGAATTTTAACCATGTAAAATGTTCAAGCGTGCTTTTCTGTAAGCCACGCTTTAACATCGTCACGTGCTGAGAAGCCTTTGCCTTCTTTTGTTCCAACAACTGTCTCAATTGCTGCTTCAGATGCAATGTCAAGGATTCTATCGCTTACTGGACCGTTGAAGACGATTGCTACTGCGCCATCTGCCTCTTCTGCTGCTGCAGCCAACTTAGCAGGGCTTACCGCATCGGAAACAGTGCCGTCAACGTTTACGAATACTGCATTGTTCTTCTTCAGGTCTGCAATATGGTCGAAGTACTCGTGAACTTCGGCAGGTGCTTCTTCATCATCATCGATGTCTTCCAGCCATGCATCTGCATCTTCAGTTGGTTCATCTTCAGGCAATTGTGCAGCGAATTTGCCTGCATCAATTTTCTGAGATAAGCACTTTGTTACGGTCTTCTGCGGTAGTAATTCCCACTCTTGACCAACTGGTGCTTGTGCAACGAAATCAATCTTCATGGTTTCATGAAGTTGCCTGAATAGCATCTCTCCTCCACGGTCGCCGTCGATTGCTAAAATTACGTTGGTCTTGGAGTTTGCAAGGTCGATTAGTTCTTGCTTGATCGAACCCGCTCCATCGCATGAAATCGCATTCTTTACACCGAAATTCAGTAGATTGCGTACATCATTTCTTCCTTCGACGATAATCAGTGATTCACTAGATTCGACGTTTGGGCCACAGGTTAGGCCGTGGTAGTTCTTTGCTGTACCAACGGTTAGAACACTGCGTACTTCTTCGATTACTGTCTTTGTTGCTGCATCGCCAGAGTTGACCATGTCAAGAAGCAAGTCCTTTGCACGGTCGATTACTGCGTTTACCTTTGTAGAGCGGACGTCTTGGATTTCTGTGACGACAATCTTTGCTGCACATGGTCCAATTCTGTCAATTGTTTCTAGGCTTGATGCAATGATTGCTGTCTCTACGTTATCCATGCTGCTTGGAATTAGGATTTCTCCGTTGACTTTCCCGCCGCTGCTCTTTACTTCAACATCGACGTGGCCAATTCTGGCTGTACGCTGAAGTTTTCTAAGCTCCAATTCTTCACCGAGCAGGCCTTCTGTTTGACCCATGATTGCGCCGATGATATCCTTGCGCTGGACGTTTCCGTTGACCTTTAGGTCTGCTTTGATGAGGTATTTCATAGCCTTGGCTTTGCCTCCGCCTTTACCTCCTGCGTTGTTGTTTCTTTTTCCCATTAGAATCTCTCCTTGTCCTAACCAAGACACTGTCTTTCATTTGGCCTATCGGCACATTTCCAGGGTGACCGGTTGTGCTTTTTTGGAAGCAAATTTGGTCGTGAATCGGATTTGGACAATTCCCTCGACAAGCCCCTCCTTATTGAATACTATCACTGCAAATCCCACTTTTCGTTCATTTCTCAAATCATCAATGAGGTTCAAGTGGTAAGAGTTGTTCGCTAATCTGTGAGCGGCGAGAGCGTGGGGGCACTTTCTGTGTTCAGAACAACTACCGAAGTAATGCTTCGGGACGGTGTTTTGACTAGAGAGGAGAAGCGCCTTATCATCAAACTCGCCAACGCCTTAGGCTTATCTCCTGAAGAGCCTGCTGAGATATATTCGGCAATACGAGAAAATCGCGATTCTGATTCCGGAAGGGAAGTTTCTCCAAACGAGCAGCGCTTGGTATACACTAGAGTTTTCGAAGTTGCAATTGTCAACGCATCTCTGTCAAAGGATGAGTTCGCCGTGCTCGCTCACCTGAGAGACCAATTCAACATCAATGATGACGATCATTCAAGGATTGAAGCTGACCTTAGGGACATGATTCGCCAAAAAACCGAAGATGAAAATGTGGTTGAAAAATTACTTGGAACTCTCAAAGATAGTGTTTCCCTTGTTGGTAGCCTATTCGACAGTGTCCGCACAAAGAGCGCTTGAGGTGAGCCTTTGTCTGACGACCTCGATTCCTTATTCGATGAGGGCCTGCCCAAAGGCAGAAAGGTTCTCTCATTTCTCAAAACTGCATATGATTGTGGTTCACAAGGCCTTGTGAATCGCTCGATAACTGACAAAGTGATTCAAAAAAGTGGGTTAGCGTTTCATATCGGAACAGATGACCCGACAATGAGGAGAATTGCTTCATGGATTTTGACCCATCACGAAGACAGAATTGATGATTTAATCAAGAGGTTGTGGAAAAGATGTGGTCGAGAAGATGTGAAACTCATCGGCTTACTTATCGCAAACACAGAGGGTGATGCTTGGGCAAAAATGCTCAGTATTGTGAACAAAGGGATTCCTTTGGATTTACTACTAGAAATGGCAGAGGAAATCAAACGTTCAGGAAGGGCGATACCTAGTGGGGAATTTTTGCTTTCTTGGAACAAGAGTAAGATACAGATGCAAAACTCGATGTTAATCGCGTCTCTTGATATGAGGGATGAGCACATTGAACTTGTTCGTAATGCGCCGAAGGGCGGAGAGTTGTATGAACGTATCAGAATGCGCTCTCTCAACGAGTGAGTTTTTGTCCCTCCATGATTGAGGGGCTAACATGGCAGACCGATTTCTTCCAGCAGACGACCCCGTCTTGGAAGAGGTTCTCAATTGGACAGTAGCGAGAGATGCCCAAGATATCAGGCGCCTGTTAGAGTGGCTTCCTCTCGCACGTT
Source organism: Candidatus Poseidoniaceae archaeon (assembly GCA_049606035.1). Taxonomy (GTDB): domain Archaea; phylum Thermoplasmatota; class Poseidoniia; order Poseidoniales; family Poseidoniaceae; genus MGIIa-K1. The sequence goes on from JBMYVD010000047.1 coordinate 4,187, forward strand.
CTTCGAAGGAAAGACGGGCGCTTCTAGCAAGAGTTCACGAATTATTAGGAGAAGTAGAGTTGTCCTTGAATGGCCTAGATTCAATGCACTGAGGTGTTTTCCTGCTAACTGGAATTATACTTGCGGGGGGGAAGTCCAGCAGAATGGGCGAAGACAAATCTCTTCTGAATTCCAATGTAGAAAGATTGTCTAGAGAATTAGAAGAATCTGGTTGTGAGCGTATAATAATCATGTGCGGTAGTGAGGACCGTTCTGATTTGTTTTCCGGTGAATGTCATATCGATACAAAGGATACGCTAGCAGAGTCACTTTTTGAATTGATTTCTAGTTTACATGGAACGATACAATTGGCACCGTGTGATGCTTATTTGGCTGATGAAGAGTTATTCAAAAAAATCCTAGGTGTGCCCATAGACGACGAGGGTAATAGGCAGCCATTATTAGCCAAATTTGATAGTAAAGATGAGTTGATTCAATCACAAAGGATCTCACAGATGTTTCAAAACATCCCCTCTTGTGAAGGTGGAATCAAAGCAAGAAATGTCAACACGCCTGAAGAGTTCAAGGAGATTCAATCCTTCCTTCACTGAGCCTGTCGATTACTGAAGGATAGAGAACGTGTTCTAACCGTTTGACTTTCTCAGCAAGAGAATCTTCATCATCATCAGGACTTACCTCAACTACAGCCTGGTCGATAATCGGACCAGTGTCCATTCCACTATCAACAAAGTGAACAGTGCATCCCGATTTATTGACACCTGCTGCGATTACGTCTCTGTGTGCGTGTGCCCCGGGGAAATCTGGCAGTAAAGAGGGATGGATATTCAGAATCCTTCCAGCCCATGGTGCTACAAAAGACGGCGTCAGTAAGCGCATGTACCCTGATAGAATTACAACCTCGACTCCGTAGTCTGCAAGTACCTCACCAACCTCTTTTTCGTGAGCGATGCGCCTTTGTTCACTGTTTTCAATATCCGGCAGTGGAACTGCAACTGCGGTCACTCCAAGAGCTTCGGCTTTGGCTAAACCACCTGCATCAATTCTGTCACTAATCACCACGTTTGTGACGTGCGAACAATCCCTGTTCTGTTGATGGAGGATGAGTGCTTCCATTCCAGAGCCTGAGCCTGAAATTAAGACTGCGAGGCGTAAAGGGTCCTCAACTGTCCCCTTTCTTGGAAGACTCCATGCCTCTGGCATATTCGCTGCGAGCGTGTATTCGCCAATATTCCTTCGGCTTTGCAAATACTACCTTTCATATTCGCGATGCTAGAGGGTTAAACATGGCAGAGAGGCTCGAGACTGTTGACGAGATAGTCGCGAAGTATGCTGTCGTTAGCAACCCCCTAAAAAGCAAAATTTACGTCGGGTTTGGATCGATTTTCGTCATTTTTGCAGTTATAGGAATTTGGATACCAGGATGGCCGACCGTATCTTGGGCCGTTCCTGCAGCGTTCCTATTTTCTCTATCGAATGAGAGGTTGTTTAGATGGACTCTAACTAACAAGTTCTTCGGACCGTCGTTGTTTGAGTATTACGCAACTGGAAAAACGCTACCAAAGCACGTCAAAATCATAATTGCTGGTATGATTGGTTTGATGACAACCGCATCGGCATATTTTGTATGGTATGTTTCAACAAAAGGAGATGGTACGCTTTTCGATATGTCTTCTTGGAATGGTGCTGACCAGTACGCATTTGGTTCCCTTACGATCATTGCAGTTGGGCTAATGGGAATGGCGTACGTTTTGACAATGGTCAAATCAAGAGACAAAATCAGTGCCTGAACAATCTGTGGCCTGTAAATAGCATAGAGATGCCTCTTGCATTAGCCTCATCGATTACTTCCTGGTCTCTAATCGAGCCCCCTGGGTGAACAATTGCGGCAGCCCCAGCCTCTGCTGCTTGCTCGATTCCATCCTTGAATGGGAAGAAGGCGTCGCTTGCTAAAACGCAACCCTTGCCTCTTTCTCCTGCCCTTCTAGCAGCGATTCTAACCGCTTCAACACGACTGGTCTGACCAGGTCCAATGCCTACGGTTGCTAAGCCTTGAACCATCACGATAGCGTTTGATTTCACCTGCTCACAAACTCTTACTGCGAACTTCATAGACGCAATTTGGTCATCGGTTGGTGCTACGTCTGTTACAACCTTAGCCTTGCCCCAGTCGATTACCGGTGCTTCTTCTGTCTGGATTAGCCATCCGCCTTCAATCGGCTTGCGTACTGTCTTTCTTGGAAGCGGGGCTAGTCGATTGTTTGGTGAATTAATCGTGAGAATTCTACGATTTCTCTTCTCCATCAAAATTTCCTTTGCTCCCTCTTCATACGCTGGAGCCATCAATACCTCGACGAATAATGAACCAAGGGCCTCTGCAAATTCAACGGTTACCGGTTCATTGACACAAATTATGGAGCCAAATGCGCTTTCTGGGTCGCTAGCCAATGCAGACTCGTAAGCCTCCAACTGTGTCCTTCCAAGTGCTGCCCCACATGGATTGTTGTGTTTTACAATCACACAAGCGTGTGGCGTTTCTGGCCATTCATCAGTGGATAAAGAGCGGCATAATCTGAGAGTTGCATCAGCGTCTGAATAATTGTTGTAACTCATCGCTTTGTTTCCTTCAACTTTAGCGGTGACCAGAGTTTCCCCCTCTGCAGCTCCAGGGTCAACGTACAGTGCCGCCGCTTGATGTGAATTTTCTCCGTATCGAAGATGCAACTTTCTGTGTGCTGCAACAGTCATTGTGGCTGGGAGACGCCGGGATTGCTCTTCGGTATCATCGCTTTCTTCGGGAAGACCATTCCATCTGCCAGCTAACTCGTTCGAGATTGCTGAATCATAGGTAGCAGTGTGCTCATAGGCCTTTAGTGCAAGGTTTCTTCGAGTTTCCAAAGAAACGCTACCTGACTTCAACTCATCAATAATTGAAGAATAATCCTCAGGATTGCATGCGATTACAACGTTAAGATGATTCTTTGCAGAGGCGCGAACCATGGTAGGTCCACCGATGTCGACCATCTCGAGTAAGTCCAAGTCATCTAGTGGTGGTTTAATCGCTGCAGCGTCGCTAAATGGATACAGGTTACAGGCAACTATCTCGATCATTGGATAACCCAAGTCTTTGAGGCCCTGAGCGTCCTCTTCCTTCTCCAATCTACAGAGAAGGGGGCCGTGAATTGCAGGGTGAAGAGATTTCACCCTCCCATCGAAAATTTCTGGGTGGCCAGTTACATCTGAAACGCCGATTACATCCAAGCCTGCTTCGCGTAATTTGCGAGCTGTTCCACCTGTTGAAACGAGTTCATATCCAAGGCTATCCAAGCCTTTTGCAAATTCAATTATTCCAGTTTTGTCATACACAGAAAGTAGCGCGCGCGGACGAGATGACGGCTCCATGTGTGGTACCCGTTAGGAAAGGTATCCGGGTCAGTTTCATGAAGGTGCCGACTCAGTCGCCTCTAGCAGAAATTACCTGGTCAACTCTCAATAAACCACAAGCAGACTCGCAAGCAGCCGATATCGAGTGTTCGATTGTGTATGTCGGCAACCATGCAGATTCAATTTCTCCGGGTTTGCCAGACTGTGTGATTCCACTGTTGATTTTACCAGACCTGTGAAGGGAACGTAACTCCAACAGGGAGTCGATTTTGTCTTCTCCAGCGTTGGAGGCGAGGGCAGAGGGGATTCCTTCTAGGGCGCGAGCAAAGGCTTCCATTGCTAATCGTTCTCGACCAGGGTTCCTCTCAGCAGCCTCCCGTACTTTGAGAGATGCTGCCATGTGCAGACTGCCTCCTCCGAGAATAATTGAGTCGTCCTCCTTTGCCATACAAGTCGAACGTAATGAATCGAAGAGACCTCTAATCGTCTCTTCTGCAGCGACTCCATCGGTTCCACCAACCTGTATAGTTACAATTCCCGGGTTTTCGCCTACGTCGATTGTTAGCCTTTCTTTTACACCCTCTGCGCCTTCCAGTCTTTGATGCTCTAATCCAGCGATTTGTCCCATGCAAGACGATATGTCGTCGATATGGTCACACAATTGGGCTCCGCATGCTTCTGCGATGTCTTCTGCCATCGGTTTTTCCAAAGATGGCATTGCAAAAATTCCTGAATCTGCTAGAGAATGTAATACTCTAGAATCGATGCCTTCTGCACAGAAAATTACCTCAGCACCACTCGATTTTACTTTGTCAATAATCTGCTCGATTTTGTTTTGCTCAGCGTCGATGAATTTCTCGTATTGCTCAGGAGTGTTGATTTGAATCTCTGCCGCCACCACAGAATCTTCAATTTCTAAAGGACAAGACAGTACTGCAACTTTCGAGGCACCGAGACTCTTTGGCATCCTTTCCAGGGGCAGTCTCTTTTCGATAATCAATCCGGGGATCAAAACAGAATTTGCAGGCGTTCCTTCGCCTGCTTTCGCCATTCGGACTCGTTCATAATCGCTGTCTGGAATCATCCTTACAGCCTCGGAAATCAGTTTTGACAGGTGGTCAAGGGCTCCTTCTGTTGAGCGCCCAACCAGAGATGTTCTAGCAACCTGTTCCAATCTGTCTCCAACAGATTCAGCCCTGGAATCTATTTCCTCAATAGTTGTCTTGAGAGCGGCCTCGAATCCCTTGACGAGAATTAGTGGATGTAATCCTCTTTCTAACAGTCTAGCAGCTTCACTCATCAGTTCGCTGGCGAGTAAAATGCAGCCGGTGACACCATCGCCACAAGCGTTCTCTTGGCTTTCTGCTAGGCTCACAAACGCCTTTGCAGCAGGGTGTTTAACCAATAATTCTGCTACAATTTTGGCTCCGTCATTAGTAACGGCCGCCTCTCCATTGGTTTTATACAACATTTTGTCCAATCCATTTGGACCAAATGTTCCTCGCAGGACATTACCAAATGCGATTGCTGCGCCTACTAGTTTCTGCGTAACACCAATGCCGCTAGTAACCGAGGTCGAGGAATTAGTAATCCTGACCGGAGCGGTTCCAGAGCCATCTGGTGCCTGTGCCATAATCAGGCGGGAATGTCGCGCCTTCATCAATCCATCTTTTACCTAATCAACAAAAATATCCAGAAGGCTGAGCACAAACCAAGCAGTAGTGTTGTCCATTTTAGATGTGCTAATGCATGTGCTGGAAGCAAATTTTCAGCTTCAATTAATTTTCGTGATTCCTCTTCTGATGTCTCTCTTTGGCCTACCGACCAAGCGCTTGCTGCAACTCCACCTGTAACTATTGCCATAACTGCAAACAGGATAGTTGTAGCTACTGTTTCGAATCCTTGATTGTAGACATCGAGTTTTGCCGGTCCAAGTAGTACAGCTAAAGCCGGCATAATTGGAAGATAGTATGAGAAAAATATGCTGACTGCGCTGTGTTTGTTCGGTTCTTGGTCGGTTGAAGTGTTCTCATGCCTCCAGACAAAATGCCAACCTGCCCAGTCAGCAAAAATAGTCATCATGCTGGCTGAAAAGGTCAGCAATAGTGATGCGGGCATGCTCAATCAAAGGGGTCGTGTATTCAAGAGATTGCCGGAGTGAAATGTTTCATCGGCGGCGTTTCTTAGATTTCCTTCCTCTCTTTGAGTACTCCCAAGCTTTGGATTCACGTGCTCTACGTTCAAGTGTCTCGTAGTGGTCTTCAACAGGAACGTGGACGTCATCAGGCATTTCTGCAAATGAGGATACTGAAAGTTTCATTCCGCCCAGTTCATCTTGTAGGTCACGGATGTTTTCCCCTCCTTTTCCAATAAGGGTTGCAACTACACCTTTCGGAGCGTAAATTTCAGCAGAATTAGAACCCGTTATCTTGACACCGCAGGAAACGCCAACCCAATCTCTAATCTTCTTGATAAGTTGGTCTCTTGCTAGGGCTGCCATTGGCGAAATTCCGTTTCCGGACCTTGTTCCATCTACAGGAACGACAGCTATTTCAGAACCAAATGCGAACATTTCGTGTGTGATTTTCCCACTAGGGAATTCGACCACTTCGATAACCGGTCGGGCAAGTTCTTCCTGCATTCCGCTTGGTGGCTTTACCGTCATTCTGAGTTCCAAAACCTGCTGGATTTGTCCGGCCTCTACGTGTAAAATTGTGTCTAGAACTTGGCTAACAAGGCCCAATTCTACCTTACCGATTAGTCTCTGAATTGCTTCTAGCGCAGAATTAGCGTGAGTTACTCCTAGTAGACCGACACCAGCAAGTCTGACGTCTGCGAATATTTCGAAATCCCTCGCTCTTCTAACTTCATCAAAAAT
>JBMYVD010000048.1:0-10381 GCA_049606035.1 Candidatus Poseidoniaceae archaeon
GGGCAGGTTCTTCTAGAGAGCCTAAAGAAAGCCGGACTACGCTGAATTTGGCAAGGAATTAGTCAAAGGTTGGAGTAAATCCAATTCCTGAATTTCAATTTGGCGGACCGCGTTTAGGACCAGGAGGTCCTCCACGTTTAGGCCCAGGTGGGCCGCCGCCAGGAGGACCGCTTCGCTTCGGTGGACCGCCGGGGCCACCGCTTGGTGGGCCTCCACCAGGAGGGCCACTTCTCTTTGGTGGGCCGCCACCAGGAGGGCCACTTCTCTTTGGTGGGCCGCCACCGGGAGGACCACTCCTCTTTGGTGGACCACCGGGGCCACCGCTTGGTGGTCCACCGCCCGGGGGACCGCTACGCTTTGGTGGACCACCCGAAGATGGGCCTCCTTTGGAAGGACCGGGTGGACCGCCGGATCTTGATGGACCGGGAGGACCTCCACGAGAGGGGCCAGGTGGACCACCTCTTGATGGACCAGGTGGGCCACCTCCTCGTGCAGGAGGTGCGCTAACTGGTTCTTCGTCTTCGTCTTCGAATAATGCACCGCAGTGGGGGCACTCAGAGTCTGATTCCTTTACGAGACCGTCACAGACCTCGCAAGCAAACATCTCCTCATCAGATTCCTCGGTTGGTGCATCGCTTTCTGCACCGATTTTTTCCACGACGCCGTCTTTTGACCTGAACAGATTGATTTCAACTACTGCATCTAAGCCCTTGAGGGCCACTTCTGTAGTGATTGCATGCTCGAATGCAGAAGACAGATCTTCAGGGGTGTCTAATACTCTCCCATCATCGATGTAAGTTACGTTTACTGTGAGCACACCGCCTTCGAATTTTGTTTGTGGCGTGTCTACAGCGACCCCTCTTTTTCGAGCAACCCTGCGAACCGCAACCTCTGACATTCGTTTGAATAGCGCATCGTTTCCTGAATCATCCTTCCCTGTACCTATAGCATTAGCCAAGAACTCCGCTGTGGTTGTTTCTTCCTGACCTTTCAAGTGGGAAGGTAGTTCACCTCCGATTGAAGTTAGAACATTTGCAGCAGATTGCTGGTTCATTTGAAGCCATTGGCTCCTTCTTTCATTCTTGACTGCTCGCTCGGCTTCAGCGATTCTGTTAACCATCGCATCAGTCGGAGATAAGGCGGGGTTGTTTGAAACCGCAGTGCCTCCAACCTGTGAGCCAATTTCCCCAACTTGCGTATTTGGTCCTACACCACTCGCCAAAGAGGGTCCTTTTGCAGATGGTGGCATGTCACCACGAGCTCCGCCGATATTTGGTGGAGTCTGACCTGGTAAAGGCGTAACATTTGATTGAGGCATGTTTTGATTCAATGGAGGAAGCCCCTGAACCGGCGGTAGTCCCGCATTGTTTGGAGGCATACCCAAATTTGGTGCGATTTGACTCATTAGGTCGGGCATCATGCCCGGAGGCATGCCTTGATTTGGCATTCCCGGCATATTCTGGTTCATTACAGCCTCGCCAGATACTACGCCGAAGTTACGACCTCCGCTTACATCTTGGCCACCAAGGCCAACTCCACCCATACCGGGTAGTCCACCTGCACGACTCATCTCTTGTCGAGCACCACATTCGGGACAGAATATGCTGTCATCGGGTATCTCTTCAACACAAGAGCCGCACTGCAAATCTATCCCCTCGTTCGATGGCTGGGTTGGTTCAAAATAAAGTCTTGCTATTAAATCCCACAAAAAAGGAGTTTGATTTGCGCCTAGATTTTAACGAAATATCTCCCAAATCTTTCACCCATTTGAGTACCGATATACCACATTCTGAAAAACCAAGCACCCTTCGGGGTGAACGAGGTGTGAATGTGGCAGTACTCGTGAATGCTAAGATCGACTCATTGTTGGAGGCAACCTCTAGGTCATTTTACCCTACTCTGAAGTATCTCCCAAAAAAGATTCGTGGGCAAATAGGCTTGCTATACCTTCTTGCAAGGGTTGCAGACACCATAGCGGACTCTAAAGAAGGAGAAACTGAAGAATTGAAGCGTTTGCTTAGCCAATACAATGACGTTGCACAAGGAAGGTCTGATACCTTACCTGACTTCAATGAAATCGCAGAAATACAAGACAACGAAAGCGAGGCTGAACTACTGAGAAATGTTCCAGATGTTATCGAAGGCCTACAGGAATATTCACAGGCAGATAGAGAGAGAATGCTTGAATGCCTAGAGACGATAGTTGGCGGCCAAATATTGGATTTGAATAGATTTGGCGTGGCTAAAGAAGGTGGAGAAATTTCTGCTTTAACAAACAACGAAGAGATGGACGATTACACCTATAGAGTGGCGGGCTGCGTAGGAGCGTTCTGGACAAAAATGTCACTAGCCCACCTAATATCTCTAGGTCGATACAAAGAGGAAGAACTCTTTGCAAAGGGCATAAGATTCGGAAAGGCATTACAGATGATCAATATCCTAAGAGACATTCCCGAGGACTTGAGGTTTGGCAGATGCTACATACCAAGAGAAGCTCTTGCTAGGCATGATTTGACGCCTGAGGACTTACTGAAGAAAGGTAACATCGATAAATTCAGGCCTCTGTATGATGAGTATTTAGACATCACAAATGACCATTTAGATGCAGCAGTGGAGTACATCAAAATGTTACCTGAAACACAATTTAGATTGAAAGCTTCTTGCATGCTTCCAGTCCTTATTGGACAAAGAACGGTTACTCTACTGAGAGAAGGAAACATCCTTGACTCTGCTGATAGAATTAAGGTAACTAGGGATGAAATAAAATCATACGCAAAAAAACTCTTGAGAGCTTTAGTAATTCCAGGCGGCGTAAAGAGGCTACTAGAAAAGAACAAAGATAGTCCAAAAGAAGATTAGCAATCTTTGCAAGTAGTTACCTACTTGGCTCTATAATCGCTTGATTTGATTCGAACTATCCAGCCGATTCCGGTCCATAATTTAGGAAAATTCGACTTTTCGTCTAACTCTACTCGCTGGTAAATAAAAATCTTCTTCCGCCCGTAGGGCGTGTTGTGCAAATTACCACCATGCTGATAAGTGATGGACAAGACATCCTTGCTGAGCGCCATGCTAGAACGCCGCAAACCTCTCGATTTGTTGTTCCCACTCAAGGGTGGAGCATCGAACGAAGTCGGAGTTCGAAAAGAGAGTATGACGGCTGCTCAAAGACTGCGTGCTGCTGTCAATCTAACAGCAGATGCGGTGAAAGCTGTTAGCCTAACTGCAATGGAAGCGCTTCGAGAAGGTGCGGCATTCATCGGAATTGTAGGTGAGCAAGACGAACTAATCGACCCTTTCCAGCATTTGGATGCACCAATATGGGCTAGAGACCCACCTGTTGAGTTGCTCAAATTGGCGTACTCTTACTGTGAAGAATTGACAATGAGAGAAGCAGGAAACTTCTATCATTCTTTCAAGTACCTCCCAGAGGAACAGAGATCAGCAATGTGTGCAGTCTATGCATTTTGCAGAAGAGCGGACGACATTGCAGACGGAGACTGGCAAGACAGATTCCCAGGTTCTAAGGGCGAGATGGACCCAGAGGCCGTCGCCTACAGAGAAGAACTTGAAAGCCTACAAAACAAGGATACTATCCTGCAAGAAGACCTCTATCTTGAGAAGATAACTCAATTATTCTTCTTCAGAAAGAAACTGTCAACATGTTATTCCGAAACCAGCAGCACAGACCCTGTTTTCCTTGCGTTGAAAGACACTGTCAAGAGATACAATATTCCAAGAAGCGTCTTTGACGACCTAATCACAGGAATGGAAGATGACCTCTACAACAACCGTTATCGTACATTCGATGAACTCTACGTTTACTGCTACAGAGTTGCCTCTGTCGTTGGTCTAATGTGCATAGAAATCTACGGCTACGATGACCCAAGAGCACGAAAGTTCGCTGAATCTTGGGGAATATTCATGCAACTTACCAATGTACTGAGAGATGTCGGAGAAGACATCCAAAGAAACAGAGTATACCTGCCGCTAAATGAGTTGGAATCTAACGGTATCACAGAGGCTGAACTGAATGGTGACGTAGTGCTAAACACGACATGGGAGCCATACATTCACCACTATGCAAAGAGAGCGAGAACCTACCTTGCCGAAGCAAAGCAACTGCTTCCTCTGCTTCCACGCAGAACACGATACTCTCCTGCTGCTATGATTGCTTTCTATGATAAAATCCTCAAACAGATCGAGAGACAACAGGGAGATGTTTTCACAAAGCGTGTGAAATTGAACAAATTCCAAAAGTTGACTCTAGCAGCTGCAGTCTATCTCAGACACCGATTTATTCCGGGTTGGCTGAATCCTGTCTGGACTGGATTTTCCAAACTAGGTCTCCTACCTGACGTTTGATTAGGGGGTATTAGGCATGGAAATGCCATCTAAGCGATACATTGCGTTGATGGTTTTTGGTGGTTTTCTACTCGCATTACTGGAGCCAATAATTCTCTTACTAATGGGAGATGACTTAGGCGGAGCGTTCTGGCCGATGGCAAAACGTTCACTCGACTGGACGTATTTTCTTAGAGATAATCGCACACTGGTTTTTGCATTCTTTATCCTTGCAGTTCCCCTTTCTTATATGAGGTCTAGAAGTGCAAGTAATTTAGAGAAGTCAATATTTGTAGTATTTACTGGATTCATCATAGGATTACTGGGGATTTTTTCCCTATTGAATTGGGCCTATTACAGAGATGCATTTCTTTTGCTACCAACAACCTATGGGTTCTTACTGCTATGTAGTGCTCTAATTGTTCGTGGTATACCAAACAATCCATTCAGTACTGAAGAAGGTAGAATAGAGAAAATTTCTCACATTATTGTGGTAATTTTAGCAGTTTGGTTGATTTCACCGGGATTGTCATCCATGGCAGGGCTAGCACCATCCCCCCCAAAACTTCAGATTGAAGACGGTCAATATCAAGTGTCCATAAACAGTTACGAATACCCAATGCCGGAAGAGGTTTCGAGCATCCAAGGAGATTATGAAGAGGATGTTGTGTTTTCAGTTTACATAGCAATCCCTGAGGATTATGATGAGGTTATGCCACTGGCAATTTTACTGCATGGATTCGCTAATCCTTTCTTTGAATCCTACACCGATTGGGTTGAAGAATTGGCATCTCGAGGAGTAGCAGTTGCTTACATCCAGTACCCATCAGACGTAATGCCACCCGGCCATGATACGTTTGAGTTACACGAAGAGAATGGCATGTCAAACCACCCATACCACGTTCCGAGGGCAATTGCAATAAATGCCGCTCTGGAATTCATGGTTACACTACTCCCGGATAATGTTGACCAAGACTACCTAATGGTTGCAGGACACAGCCTAGGTGCAGGATATTCCTTCCTTGCTTTAGATTGGGCTCTGGAGAAAAACTGGGGAAGTGAAGCATTATTCGTAAGCCTTGAAGCACCATATGCTAGACCAGTACAGGAACATCTTCAATTCAATGTAACTAGATTACCTGAGAATTTCCTAGGCCACGTTGCGATTAGTGAAGACGACATGAGCGTGAACGAATGTTTCGGCGTCCACCATCAAAATTTACTGGGAGATGGTGCTTTGCTGATTGAAGTCCCAAGCGACAGACATGGTTTCCCTAGATTGGTTGCAAGTCATTACTTACAAGCGACAGAAGCACATGACGATTTAGCAGATTGGGGATTCTACAGACGTGCAGTTAGCCAAGCTAACTGGTTGGTTGCTAGTGCATTAAATGATACAGTTAGCGAATCAAAATGGAGAATTGAATTAGTTGATTCAGAAAACTTACGATACATGGGCGAATGGTCTGATGGGAAAGAAGTCGAACCTTTGCGAACTTGGTATGATGCAATGAACAGTGACAGATTTGGTCACTGCGCTGACTGGACTGGACCGTGATCAAGCGTTTCGGGTGAATGCTTGTATCCCGGTGATGTATCTTCCCAGAATTAAGTTGTGAATATCGTGAGTTCCTTCGTAGGTTTTCACTGACTCTAAGTTAGCCATGTGGCGCATGACTGGATATTCGTCTAGGATTCCGTTTGCACCGTGAATATCTCTAGCAACCCTTGCAATCTCTAGTGCAATGTCTACATTGTTCATCTTTGCGAGTGAAATTTGCTCATTGAACCAAGTTCCGTCATCCTTCTTTCTTCCAAGATGATAAGCTAGGAGTTGCCCCTTTGTGATCTCTCTGAGCATCCATGCTAATTTGTTCTGTACCAACTGGTAGGAAGCAATTGGGTGGTCGAATTGGATTCTAGATAGTGCGTAGGTCTTAGCAGAATGGAAACATGCCATAGCAGAACCGAGTGCGCCCCAAGAGATTCCGAATCTCGCATTGTTAAGGCAAGAGAATGGACCTCTTAGACCCTTGACCCCGGGTAGAATTCTATCCTTGGGAATCTTACAATCCTGGAATACAAGTTCGCTTGTTACACTTGCTTTCAGGGAGTGCTTCCCTTTCATTTCCGGGGCGCTAAAACCTTCGTCGCCCTTCTCTACAATGAATCCACGAATTACTCCGTCTAACTTTGCCCATACGATTGCTACATCTGCAATAGTACCGTTAGTAATCCACATCTTTGCTCCGTTGAGCAGGTAGTGGTCGCCCATATCCTCGGCTTTGGTAATCATATCGCCCGGGTTTGACCCGTAATCTGGCTCGGTAAGTCCGAAGCATCCGACCCACTCGCCAGAGGTCATCTTTGGCAGGTAGTGTTGCTTCTGTTCCTCGCTTCCGAAATCCCAAATTGGGTACATTGCCAATGAACCTTGTACACTAGCAAATGATCGCAGACCAGAGTCTCCTCTCTCCAATTCTTGGCAGATTAATCCGTATGCTACGTAAGAAAGCCCTGGGCAATCATAGCCTTTGAGTGGAGCGCCTAAAACTCCCATTTCTCCTAGGGCGACACGCCACTCATCAGGGAAAACTCCCTCTTCACAAGCGTGTTCGATTTTTGGAAGAACTTCTTCATCTACCCAATCCCTTACCATGTCACGAATCATTATCTCTTCTTCAGTCAATAGTGACTCGATGTCATAGAAGTCTAGACCCTCAAATGGCTCCATGATTATGTGCGGTACAAAGAGACACATGAAGGTTGGGTAATTATTTCTCACCCGATTTATTACGCTTGAACAAGTTTGCATATTTTTTCTGCAGCCAAGGACTATTCCAATAGATTAGACCAATGAATACTCCAGGGACACACAGTGCCACTAAAATGACCAAAACATACGGAACATCTCCATCGTCTACCTCATTGGCTGGCTCAAAGGATACTATCCTACCTTGGCTGGTTACCAAGAAACCAGAATATTCTGAGTTTTCCCATGCAAACGCGTAACTGTCTCCAGCAAGAAGAACATCTTCCTCTGATGCGTTATCGTTTGAAAACATCAAAAATGCATCTTCTGTATACTGATTCCACCTTGCCATCCCAAGCGGTGCTAGCGAAATTATGGTGGAGGAATCTGCAGCTGTATTGTCACCAATCAGATCACCATCCAATTCACCAAGTAGGATTATAGGCCCTAGTTTTGATTGGGTAGAGTCGATAATATCAATCTCAATTAGAGCTGTTTTCATCCCGCTTGCAAACCCGGTGCAGGAGTTCATAGTGGGGTCTTCACATCCAATTCCGACCCATGTGTGAAATCTTGTATTAGAAATCCAAGTAACTGTATCTGCTTGGTCGATTACTGCAATTCCATCATTAAGTGTGCCAAGCACACAGATATTCTTGTTCTTCAAGCAATCAATATCTGTTATCCTTGATGACGCTTCATCATTCAGTAGAGTGAATGTGTCTGCATAGTATTTCCAAATCTGTCCATCATCTGTACCCAAATATGCAACAGAAGAACCAGCGGTAAAATGAACAGCGTTGATATTTTTACCTGCCATTGATGTTGAACCCTCTGCTTCTCCCAAAGCATAGTTTGAGGAATTGTATCTGAGGACTGTCCCGCCATTTCCAACCAATAGAGCGCTTTTTCCTCCAGGGTGCCAGCCAACAGCCTTGAGTGAATTTGTTGTTTCATTTTCCAGTCTTACATCTGTCGATTCGTCATCAGCATTTTCGGCAGACAATAGGTGAGCATAGCCGTCTTCTCCGTAAATCAGAACCTGTTTTCCATCTGGAGAAATTTCTCCACCATTAATTCCCAAGTCAAAATTAGTCAACTTTCTTTCAATGGTGATGTCCACAGTTCTTTCTGGCTCTGAAGCGGATGCGGCTAGAGGCAAAAGTACCAACACCGTCAGGAAAAGAGCCAACCTGCGCATGTACTGGGGAAAGCGTAGTGCCCAAAAAGGGGTCGCTTGGCATATCTTTGGAAAGGTAGTCCTTATTTCCTAAATTGATTTGGCAGACACATGGAGAGATTCGAAGTCAAGCGTGGCGTAATCAAGTCGATGGGCGGCAATGCAGGTTTAGCAAAGTTGGCAACTCAACATTTCAACGATGTTGAAGTAAATGCAGATGGTGTATTTACCGCATCATTCGCAATTCTTACCAGCGTTACAGCAGAATACACCGATGATGGAAAACTACAGGTCGATGTCGACCAAATGAAAGGCGACGACCTCTCAAACTTCCTTTCACAAGATGGAGGAAGAGAGAAGGCAATGCAATCTCGCCAGAGATGGTCTATGTTCCTAGACGAAGCTACTGGATATTCAGCAAAGCAGCGTGGAGACAAAGCAAAGGAGCAAGCTAAGAAATTCTCAAAGGCTCGCTCAGCGATAAAGATGGCACACAAGTCTATCGAAATGTCTTCCACAGTAACTCAAGAAACCATTGACAAGGCTCATGAAATGATTGCCGAGTTAGAGAAGATGATGGAAGAAGGCACAGCACCTTCCGAAGGAAGAGTCAAGAAGCTCAACGATCTTCTTTGAGGTGGTATTCTGCTCAACAGAGAGAGTCTTATCGAGAGATGCCCTAGAGTGGCAGAACTTGATGATTCGTCTCTAGAACGCCTGAAATTAATGATTGGATTTGTCGACGAATCTGTTGGAATAGACCACCTGGTAAACTGCTTAGCAGACGGAACATCTGCAGGTGGAGATGGCGTTATCCGATGTTACGTCGGATTTGAACCATCAGGAAAAGCTCACATCGGCTGGAAAGTGATTTCTCTTCAAATGAAAAGAATGCTTGACTCCGGAGCAAACGTCTTGATTTTCTTAGCGGATTGGCACGCTTGGGTAAATGACAAGTTCTCTGGCGTGATGGAAGATATCCAAACCACGGCAACTTACATGGAAGAGACTTTCAGAGCGCTTCTTGGAAATCCTCCCGAGGGGGAAGGCCCAGGTGAACTGAGATTTTTGTGGGCGTCTAGCATAATGGATTCCGGAGATTATTGGGCTAGAGTATTGCGGTGCTCGAAGAACATGAGTCTTTCAAGGGTCCGCAGAACTTTCTCGATAATGGGTAGATCTGAAGACTCATCTGATGGCGATCTTTCTAGATTCTATTACCCAGCTTTGCAGGCTGCTGATATTTTCGAGATGGACATCGATGTAGCAATTGGCGGCATGGACCAAAGAAAGGCACACATGTACATGAGAGACGTAGCTGATAGGTGGGGCTGGTACAAGGCAACCTGCCTGCATACTCCAATCATTTCCGGGCTAAAATCGTCAGGAGCAAGAATGGAATCTTTCGACCACAAAATGAGTAAATCAGACCCTAGTGGCGCCATTCTTTTACACGATGATGAGAAGAAACTCGCAAAGAAAATGCGTAAGGCATTCTTGGACCCCGAACAACATGATTCTCCGGTCTATGAATTGATTGAGCACATCATCTTACCAGAATTTGGAGAAGTCGTTGTAACTCCAAAACCAGAATTCGGAGAACCTAGCACCTGGAGCGACCTCGAATCATTCAGGAACGCGGTTGCTGATGGAACACTCCACCCATTCGATGCAAAAATGGGTGTTGCTGCGGGCCTGTCTCGTGGTTTGGCAGTAGTTTCTGATTACTTTGAAGCAAACCCGGAAACTCTAGAGCGCGTGAATCAACTAACTAAGTGAATAGACAAGGTTCATCAACGGGTTTTTTGTGGAGCCAAACAACCCCAAAGGGGTTGAGTGATTGTTATGCCGAATATCGTGGTTCTAGTAAAGCGCGTCCCAGATACCAACGCGAGAATTGTTGTCAGTGGAGACAGAGTCGACTTGTCAGCCGTCAAGTGGGTAATCAGCCCATATGATGAATTCGCAATTGAAACTGCTTTACAACACAAAGAAGCGGCAGGCGGAACTGTAACCGCTCTTACTCTAGGCCCATCAGATGCCGACAAAGTTCTCAAGGACGCTAAGGCAATTGGTGTAGATGAAATCGTTAGAGTGTGGGATGA